>NZ_JAFYUW010000034.1:0-9677 GCF_017549435.1 Brochothrix sp. | reverse complement strand
TATCACTAGCGAAACCTTCTTGTAGTGCTTGAGTAGATGACTGTAGACCACCGGGTGCTTTACCAACACCGAGGCTAATACGTCCATCGGCTAAATTATTCAATGTGTTAAATTGCTCAACCACTTTAAAAGGACTGTAATGTTGCAACATCACACCACCCGACGCTAATTGTATTTTTTCTGTTTTTGCAGCTAAGTAAGCAAGCAAAATTTCAGGCGCTGAGCCAGCTGCACTCGCCATATTATGATGCTCAGCTACCCAAAAACGTTTAAAATTCAAAGACTCAGCAAGTTGTGCTAAGGCTACTGTTTCTGTTAATACATCTTTTAAATCAAAATCATGCGGTTGGATACTTTGTTCTAAAATACTTAATGAGATGGTCATAGAGATCCTCCTTTAGATGGCTTCGTATAAATATTCTGCCGACACGCGGTGCAAGAATTTTTTTGTGCGATCTTCTTTAGCGCTATTAAAGAGGAGGAGTGGCGGACCTTGCTCAACAATGCGTCCTTCATCCATAAAAATGATATGATCGCTGACACGTTTGGCAAATTCCATTTCATGTGTCACCACAATCATCGTGACACCAGTTTTAGCTATTTCAAGCATTACCTGTAATACTTCACCTACCAATTCTGGATCAAGTGCAGCAGTAGGTTCGTCAAATAAAATGACATCAGGATTGAGGGCTAACGCACGAGCAATGCCAACGCGTTGTGCTTGGCCACCAGAAAGTTGTACCGGATAAAAATCAGCTTTATCACTGAGACCCACACGCTTTAGCTGTTCATGGGCAATACTTTCAGCGATATCTTTTTTGATTTTACGAGCAACAATTAAACCCTCAGTAATGTTTTGTAAAACGGTTTTATGTGAAAAAAGATTATATTGTTGAAAAACCATGGCCGTTTGTTTTCGTAACGCAAGAATGTCTTTTTTTGAAGGTTTTTCGCAATCAATCTGTTGATTGTTCATACGTATAGCGCCAGAATCAGGTTGTTCTAAGAGGTTGAGGCAGCGTAAAAACGTTGTTTTACCAGATCCGCTTGGACCAATAATAGTGACAACACTCCCTTTTTCAACGGTTAGATCAATACCTTTTAACACATGATGATTACCAAACGATTTATGAATATCTTTAATTTCAATCATGAAATACCTCCTTTAAAGGCAGTTATTTTACGTTCTAATAAATGGGCCGCCCACTCAATTAAGATGGATAATCCCCAATAGATAAGTGCAGCGGCAATGTAAGCTTCTAAAAATGAATAATTGGTTGATGCGACGACAGTAGCGCGCCCAGTAATCTCGGGTACGGCAACAATTGCTGCTATCGCTGTCGTATGCAAAAAGCCGACGAATAAGTTAACAAAGTTAGGCAAAGCGTAATAAAAACTTTGTGGAAGTATGAGCCGCCTAATGGTTTGAGAGAAGGTGAGGCCAACAGCATAACCAGCTTCTACTTCACCTACATGTATTGCAAGAATACCGGAACGCAAAGCTTCTGCAATATAGGCACTCGCTGTAAATGAAAGTGCAACAATCACAAAGGCAGCAATAGGTATCTTGTTGGTTTGGACACTAAACCCAATTGTTTTTGCTAGATAATCAATCAGCATTGGTGAAAGAATATAAATTAACATAATGTGTAAAATCGCGGGTGTGCTTCTGAAAAAAGAAACAAAAAAAGTGGCGATTGGATTAAGAAATCTGATATTGTACAGGCGAATATAAGTGATGCCGATGGCAATGAGTGAACCGAAAAGTAAAGGTAGCACAGTCATCAACAAGGTGAGTGGAATAGCGTTTAGCAATAGCTTGAACGCTGTCCAAATAAAGGCGTAATCGATTGACATAGGTACTCAGCTCCTTTTACTGACGAATCATTTCAAAGATAGTGCGCGTATTGGCTTTGTCGCGTTTGAGGCGAAGTTCTATTTGTTTGAAGGTTGCTTCCAAAACAAGTGCAACAAGATAATAAATAATCGCTAAAGAAACATAAACTTCAAGCGAGTGATTGCTAGATGTGATAAGTGTCTCGCCGCGCCCAGACATATCCATAACTCCGATAGAAAAGGCTAATGAAGTATCCTTTAAGAACCCAATAATTAAGTTCCAAAAGTTGGGCGTAGCTTGTTTAAGTGCCTGTGGAAAGACGATTCGGAAGAAATTTTGACGCTGAGTGAGTCCAATGGATAGCGCAGCTTCTGTTTGTGATTTTGGAACGCTATTGATGGCAGAACGAATTATTTCTGCAATGGAAGCAGCGCTGCTAAGGCCATACGTTATAATGGCAGCGTATAGTGGATCCATTCGTGTTGTATCCACATTCACTAGTGCGGTGAGAATGGGGATACCGTAAAACACAATGAAGAGCTGTACAATAATCGGTGTGCCTCGGAAAAAAGAGGTGTAAACAATCGCAAGTTGTTTCAGTACTGGAATATTGTAAATCCGTGGTAAAGCAATCAACACACCCATTACAAAGCCTAACAAGAGAGAGACAACTAAAATATAAAGGGTCGTTGGTAAATATTTAATTAAGGTTGCTAGAAACTGTGGAATTAACGCCACATCGAAAAATTTATCCATTTGTTTCACCTGCTTTTAATTGGGATGTGATTAACTGCCAAAACTTGATTTAGAGTAGTCACCACCAAGCCATTTTTCACTTAATTTTTTCAACGTACCATCGTCGATAATTTCCTTAAGTGCTTTATCAACTTCTTTGTTGAGTGTTTTGTCTTTTTTATCAAACATAAAGTATACTTTTGAGTCGCTTAAAACGTCACCGACTACTTTTTCTTTAATAGGACTACTTTCATTTTGGAATTTAACAGCAAATGGCGTCGATACAGTTGCATCAGCACGGCCGGATTCGAGTTGTTTAGCAACATCATTACTTCCTTGACCTGCATACACGACTTTAAATTGATCGCCATTATCTTTGTTAATTTTATTGATTAAAGCTGCACCATTTGAAGTAGCGCTTGTAATGACTGTTTTACCTTTTAAATCAGCAATATTATTGATATCTTTATTATCTTTTAAAACAGTAATTTGGTTAGGAAAGTAGTTATAAGGCACTTTATTGAACGTGAATTTTTCTTTACGCTCATCGTTAATTTCCATTTCATGAGCAATCATATCGATTTTATTGGCACCCAGACTAACCACTAAGTTAGAGAAATCCATTGTTTTGAACTCGAAGTCATAGTTGGAAAGACGTTTATCAATTTCACGCACAAGTTCGACATCATAACCTGTGAGTTTACCGTCTTTATCAATAAAACAAACATTAGGGAACTGCGTACCAGTCCCGACAATGACTTTGGTAACTTTATCTTTCGTCGAACCAGCGCTTGCGCCACATGCACTCAGCAATACCAATGTGAAAACGGATAATAGTAATAATAGGTATCTTGTTTTTGTCATATAAATGCTCCTCTTCTATTTAAAACTCGATTTTGAGTAATCGTCGCCTAGCCATCTTTTGCTTAATTTTTTCAAAGTACCGTCAGCACTCAACTCTTTAATTGCCGTATCAACAGCCTTAGAAAGATCTGTTTTTTGTTTAGGGAAAACGAAGTAAACTTTTGTATCTAAGAGAATATCACCAACGACTTTTTCTTTGATGCTACTCGTATCATTTTGGTGTTTAACTGCAAAGGGTGTTGAAAGAGTAGCGTCAGCACGTCCGTTTTTAAGTTGATTGGCCGTATCATTACTTCCTTGACCCGCATAAGCAATTTCAATTTTATTACCATTCTTTTTGTTGTACTCTGTCACGTAATCAGCCGCATTAGATGTGGCACTAACCACCACTTTTTTGCCATCAAGGTCTTTAATGGATTTGACGTCATTGTTATCTTTGGCAACAGTGATGTACAAAGGTGAGTAGTTATAAGGTTCATTATTGAAGAGGAATTTTTCTTCGCGTTCTTTGTTTTTAGCCATGTTATGTGCAATCATATCGATTTTATTGGCGCCTAAGCTTGTAAGTAAGTTGGCAAAATCCATTGTTTTAAATTCAAAGTTGTATTGCGGTAATTTTTTATCAATTGCACGAATCACCTCGATATCATAGCCTGTCAATTTGCCGTTTTCATCAATGAAACAAATGCCAGGATATTGTGTGCCTGTCCCAACGATAATAGTTTCAACGTTCTTTTTTTTGTCGGAAGTTGCAGCTTTCGGTGCACACGCTACAAGGAAAATAAGCGTTAATGCTGTAAAACAAAGAAATATTTTTTTCATAGATAAGCCCCCAATAAGATAAAATATTAGAATGTTGGAATGGATAAAAGCGCTGCGTTAAATTTTTCAGGAATCAAGACTTTACGTAACATGGCACCTAAATCACCATCAGGCGATTCATGCTCGAAATAAATTTCATAACCTTTACGCTGATACATCTCAAGTAACCAAGGATGTTTTCGTGCCGACGTGCCCAGCGTTAAAGCTGGGACTTTAAGTGTATCGCGTAAGAGTGTTTCTTCTATATATGTAAGCAACTGATTCCCGTATCCTTTGGATGCGTATTCAGGATCGGTGCCAAACCACCAAACAAACGGGTATTTCGATACAGGTGTTTCGCTTTCCCAAGGAAAACGGATGGTGATGGTTGAAACGAGTTTCCCATCTACTTCAAGTACATAAGCGGAGTAGTTGGTGATGTTTTCTAAAACTAATTCACGAGAAGCGTTAGCACTCGGCCAATCAATGCCTAAATCACGAATACTTTGAAAAGATTTATAAAGTAAAGTATGAAACGCTTCGATATCATCTTCAGTAGCAATGCGTATACGTTCTGTGGTCATTTGAATTCCTCCTGTGTAATCAATTAACTAAAATAGTTTGTTGTTGAGACACTTGATTTAGCAACGATGTTAATGATGATTCAATACGGCTCGTCGCTTCTTCATTGATGTGATAATGATTATTGAAATCTTTAGTTACTTGATCGTCTGTTATATAGGTGCCATGTGCAATAAATTCAGCCCCTAATTCCGATAAAATCGGTTCTAATGCATATTTCAACATCAATAGGTGACCTTTGGAACCACCTAAAGCTAAAGGGAGAACAGGTTTACCTTTTAAAATACGAGAAGGAAGCAAGTCCAAAAATGTTTTTAAGATACCTGAATAAGAAGCTTTGAATGTGGGAGTTACCACAATAACTGCGGCACTTTGTTCCACTAGTAAGTGGGCAGCAACGATGTCAGGATGCTTGAAGTCAGCTGTGATAAGTGCTTCTGCATTGAGTTGATGAACTTGAACTACTTGGAAATTGATATGGCGAGGATGACAATAAGCATCCGCCTTTTGAATAAGGGCAGTTAAACGTGAAGCTTCTGAATAGCCGCCAGCAATTAATGTTATCGTAGTCATAAATAAAAATCCTCCTCACAAAGTTTAATCCCTACTGTTTAAGTTGGTATTGGTTGTATGTAATTGTAACGCAATAAAAGTTATCTGACTAATTAAATTAATGAATAAAAAATATTAGTATTATTGATAATCTAAAAGCGTGTGACTATCAAATTTTTTTAATTCATAGTAAAATGATGTAATTAGTATGTTTTAAGTGTGAAACATTGTTATAAGAAGAGTTCACAGAGGATTAAATGTTGAAGGAGGATGGGATGAATATGGAAATACGCGCAATTGAAACCTTTCATGCTGTTGTGAAATTTGGTAGTTTTCAAAAAGCTGCCGAGGCATTAAATTATTCACAACCGACAATCACCTTTCGCATTAAACAATTGGAAACAGATTTAGGTGTGCAGTTGTTCAAACGTGGCAAACAGGCACAATTGACGACGAGCGGGCGCTTGTTTCTAGAAAAATCAGCCAAATTATTGGACGAGTTTGTACTATTAGAGAATACAGTGCGTAACATCAAAACGGAAACAGCAGCGAATTTCCGAATCGGTATTTCAGAACCCACAGCAAGTGTGAAGTTTCCTAAAGTATTGGCACGATTTTTAGCAGATAACCCAGATATAGGTGTAGATGTTATCGTAGGTGATGCGAATTTATGTAGTCAATTGCTAGAAAAAGATGAGATTGATTTCGCTATTTGTGGAGAGCCTGAAATAAGTGTAGGTAATCGGTATGAACGTTTCTTTAAAGATGAACTAGTGGTGTTAGTGAATGAACATCATCGTGTCGCACAACAAGATAGCCTAAAGATTAAAGATTTAAAGGGAGAGCGTTTTCTATTTACCCCTAATAATTGCCCAATTCGTATTCAAATCGAACATCTATTACAGAAAAAAATCGGTTCTAACTACAATAAAATGGTTCTGTCTAGCAGCATGGCACATAAATATTACGTGCAGGCAGATTTAGGGATTTCACTATTTACGCGAACAGCTAATTTAAATCCGATTGCAGGAACAGTTGTAAAAGAATTAGAAGGCGTATCAATTAGGCCGTCAATTGGAGTTTTAACGCGAGCACAACAAAATAATCCATCGGAAAATATGCTGGATTTGATTGCACGTATTAAAGAAGCCTATCTAAAAACAGAATTAGTTTAAATAGAGCAATTTTTTTCGTTCATATGTGAGGGTAAACAGGTTTTTTAGCGATTTAAGACCTGTTTTTTGTTGTGTATGCTGATTTATTGCATTGTGTGATTACTTTTGTAATAGTAAGTAAAAGAGTGTAAAAAAGGAGAGACCAAGTATGGCTAATTTAACTCAAACCAGGACTAAAAAATTATTTGAACAAACGTTGATGTCTTTATTAGAAACTAAATCATTTTCGAGTATCACCATCAATCAATTATGTGAAGCTGCACACATTCACCGCAGTACATTCTATCGTTATTACACGGACAAATACGCTTTGTTGGAAGAGCTAGTGGAGTTTATTAGCGCTGATATGTATGCAAAAGTCGAAGCTAGTAAGCCCACGAGTCGCTCAATGTCTGAAGAAGTGATTGGTTTTATCGAAGCAAATAAAACCAATTTCATGAATGTGATTACAAAAAATGGTAATTATGAATTATATGAAGTCCTTATAAAAAAAGTTAGCGCAATTATGTTTGATCATTATCAAGACTGGGATGACGACCTTTCAATTAAAATTAGGAAATCAACTTATCCAGAAATGATGTGCCATTTTTATAGCAGCGGCATTATTGAGGTATTGAAGCGGATGGTGAGTAGCGGCGACAATTATTCGCGTGAAGAGTTTGTTAAAATCATTGATGATCTCATTAAATAATACATTTTGAAACATATGTCTCATTTTAGAACGAATGGTGAATGTTGGACTTAGACAGCCCCTTTTAAAGTTGATATATTTACTATCATAAAGGGAAGGTGAGACAATTATTATGGATAAATTATTTAATAAAATTGGCCATTTCATCATTAAACATGCCAAGGTAAATATTATTGTCATTTTAGCAGTGACAGTCTTTTTAGCGTTTGGAGCAACTAAATTAGATATGAAAATGGGCAATGATGTTTTTGTTAGTAGTAAATCAGATGTCTATAAAGACACAACGACCTATCAAAAAAACTTTGGTGGGGATGGCATCTATTTGCTGCTTGAAGGTGATAAAGACAAGTTAATCTCACATGAAACAGCTCAAAAAATCACAACATTTTCTGAAAAAGCGACTAAGATTGAAGCGATTACGGGTGCATCAAACTATATTAGCTTAATGAATGAAATGTTAGCATCAAATAACCCAAGTGCTGGTTTCAATATGTCAGGTGATTCGAAATTATCTGAGAGTATTCAAAAAGCAATTCCAGCAGCAAAAATGAAAAAAATCGAGTCAGATATGCAAGCAAGTTTATCTGCTAATCAAAGTGCAAAAATTCAAGAATACATGCAATCGTTGTTAACAGATCCACAAAAAATGACAGTCGGTCAACAAATTGCTGGCTTGGGTGCTGCAGCGACACCAGAACAGCAAGCAGGAATTGTTCAGTCTACGTTAACACCAGAACAGCGTCAAAAAGTAGAAGCATATACGCAAAGTATTTTAACAAAAAAACAATCGGCTAATATGCAAGAAGCTGTGATTAAAGCAATGCCTAAAATCCAGGATATGGATAACTCATTGTTACGTCAAATCGTCTTTTCTGATAAAGGAAAAATACCGACAGCATTGGAAAAAATCATACCCAACAATGGTGGCAATGTTTTAATAATGCTTAACACATCAGATGATACTGAGATGGATACAGCAGTACATACAAATGAGGAACTGAAAAAATTAATTAAAAACACTGATTTTGGAGATGGCATCACTGTTAAATTAGCAGGTGGACCGATTATTCAAGGTGATGTTCAAGGTGAAGTAATGACAACAATGACAGTGATGTTATCCTTGTCAGTTGTATTAATGATTGTTGTATTATTAGTTGTTTTCCCAGTGCGTCGACGTGTGATCTCATTAGGTTTTGTTCTGATAGGTCTCATCTGGACATTTGGTTTTATGGGCTGGGTAGGAATTCCAATTACGCTAGCAACAATGGCAACCTTACCGATTATCATTGGGCTAGGAACGGATTTTGGTGTTCAATTCCATAATCGTTATGAAGAAGAATTTAAGAAAAGCGACTATAAAGCAGATGAAGCAACCGTCACTGCTATTCGACATATCGGACCAGCAGTAGGAATTGCTGTCGCTATTATGGCATTGAGCTTCTTAACAATGTTCCTTTCAAAAGCACCAATGATGCAACAATTTGGTTTAACACTCGCTTTAGGTGTTATTTTCTGTTACATTGTTGAACTCGTATTAATGTTCTCTACATTCAATATGATGGACAAGAAAAAGAAAAAAGGCGAAGTGAAAATTAAAAACAATGATGAAACATGGTTGTCGCGTGGGTTAGGAAGTTACGCTAAATTGGTTGGTAAATTTGCAGCTCCAATTTTGATTGTCGGCGTTATTCTAGCAGGCATTGGTTTTTCGGTTGAAAAATCAATACCAACGGAAACAAACATGATGAAAATGATTCCACAAGAAATGAAGGCATTACAAAACACTAATTATCTACAAGAAACAGTGGGTTCTACAACCTTTATCAGTTATTTAGTAGAAGCTGATGATGTGACACAGCCAGAAGTTGTATCATGGATGAAGACTTTTGGTGATAAAGTTAAAGGTGAATTTAAAGACGTTACGGGAGTAACATCTGTCGCAACTTATGTGGAAGACATTGAAGGTAAAGGGACAGTTAAAAAGGATAATGAAAAATTACCTGAGAGTGTGTCACAATTACCAAAATCAGTTCAAGAAATGGTTGTAAGTAAAAATAAACACTATGCAACGTTACAGTTCCAAATTGATAATAATCTATCTTCTGCCGATCAGTTAGCATTATTGAATAAAATTACTGCTAAAATTGATGCTGGCAAAGGCATCTCAGTAAAACCGGCAGGCGCACAAGTTATGATGCTCTTTGGTATTGATAATATTGGAGCCAACAGTAATCTAATGATTGGTGCAGGTTTATTGATTATCTTTGTGGGATTATTCCTAGTTTACCGACGTGTAAAACATGCGATTTATCCAATTATTCCAATCTTATTAGTACTCGGTTTTTCACCGTTACTATTAAAAATGCTAGGGATGTCATACAACCCCTTAACAACCGCGTTAAGCTGTTTGGTATTAGGGATAGGGACAGAGTTCACGATT
>NZ_JAFYUW010000033.1:0-17766 GCF_017549435.1 Brochothrix sp. | reverse complement strand
GCAGTTGAAGCAGTTGAAGCAGTTGAAGCAGTTGAAGCAGTTGAAGCAGTTGAAGCAGTTGAAGCAGTTGAAGCAGTTGAAGCAGTTGAAGCAGTTGAAGTTCGTTCTGAAGATCAGCCGGATGTTTTAACGATTACTGCGGATGGCAAAGTTAAATTACCGAAATCAATTAAACCCAGTGGGGATCATTTTACTGATGCTGAAATTCAACAAATTGCTCGTGTAGCTGCTGTTGAAATGACACGTAAAATTCGTTCGAAGCGACTGAATGCAGGAACAGCACAACAAGAGTTGAACGCTCGTTTACGTTCTGTTGAAGAAATAATGAGAAAACGAAAATAACCAATGAAACTAAATTAGTAATAATGGAGGCTTTTATAATGAGTACATATCATTTTATAGGGATTAAAGGCACAGGTATGAGCGCGTTAGCACAGATTTTACATGATGAAGGCGAAACTGTCCAAGGTTCGGATATCGATAAATTTTTCTTTACGCAAAATGCACTTGAACGTGCGAATATAAAGATGTTACCTTTTTCAAAAGAAAATATTTCAGCAGAAATGACTGTCATTCAAGGGGCAGCATTCCCAGATTCGCATGAAGAGGTTATTGCAGCAAAAGCAATCGGAGCAAAAGTTATTCCTTATAATGAATTTTTAGGATCTTTAATTAAAGGTTATGCCAGTATTGCTGTGACAGGTTCACATGGTAAAACATCAACAACGGGATTATTATCACATGTATTAGAAGGTGTTACCTCAGTTTCTTATCTAATTGGTGATGGGACTGGTCATGGAGTTAAAAATTCGGATTATTTTGCGTTAGAAGCATGTGAGTATCAACGTCATTTCCTCGCGTATAAACCAAATTTCACAGTTATTAATAATATTGATTGGGATCACCCTGATTATTTTAAAACTGAAGGTGATGTGATTGATGCCTTTCAATCAATGGTTGAACAGACAAGTAAAATGGTAATTGCAAATGGTGATGATGATAAAGTGCGTGCATTGAATTATACAACACCGGTAGTTTATTTTGGTATTGGTGAAAATAATAACTATCGTGCAGTTAATATTAATCGTCATACTGCGGGTTGTAGTTTTGATGTTACAGTTGATGGTAAGTTATACGGCTCGTTTAACGTACCAACTTTCGGCGAACACAATGTTCGTAATGCACTTGCTGTTATCGTATTTACGCATCTTGAGGGCTTATCAATTGAAGCGGTTCAATCGAGACTACGCACATACGAAGGTGTAAAACGTCGTTTTAGCGAAAAAGTAATTGGCGATCAAGTACTGATTGATGATTACGCTCATCATCCAGCAGAAATTGAAGCAACTATTAACGCAGCTCGTCAAAAATATCCAGATAGAGAAGTAGTGGCGATCTTCCAACCGCATACTTTTAGTCGTACAAATACGTTTTTAAACGCCTTTGCTGAATCCCTAAGCAAAGCTGATGAGACGTATCTATGTGATATTTTTGGTTCTGCACGTGAACAAACCGGAAACTTAACCATTCAAGACTTAGCGGATTTAATTGAAGGAAGCCATGTTATTCAAGAACAACATACAGAAGTATTGAAGCAATTCAAAACAGGAGTATTGTTATTTATGGGTGCAGGAGATATCCAGAAATTCCAAAAAGCTTATGAGTTAACAATGACAATTCAGAGCTAAAATAAAGCTAGATAGTGAGTATCCTATTTATTTCTATGATTCTGATTGAGGTATACCTAAATTTTCTAAGAGTAAAAGCCACAGTAATTAAAATGTGGCTTTTTTATTATGGAAAAGAACAATATAAAGGCGAAAAAAAGTCAGTGGCAAGCGGTTTTATCTTTTTTGACACAGATATAAGTGAAATGTGTCTTTTTTTGTCACAAACTATGAAAGTTATCTGAAAACTTATTGACAATGATAATCATTATCACTTACAATTGATGAAGTATAGGAATTAAATACATTGGGAGCGTTTTATAGGACGTAAAAGTTCTGTATCACGACTTATATAGGAGGAATACAATGAAAAAATTATTAGCGACAGTCGTAATGATTACTACATTGACACTTTCACTGTTTATATTACCGCAAACAACGCATGCAGCAGTTGCGGATGGTACTTATTCAGTTGATTATACAGTATTACAAGGAGGTAGTGACTCGGTTTCAATGGCGAATGATTATTTTGATAAGCCAGCAACTGTAACAGTTTCAGGTGGTGAAACAACTGTGGATATTCAAGTGAATCACAGTAAATGGATTACAGGCTTATGGTTAAACTCAGCTAGCGAACAAGTCATTAGTTCCGATAAAGGGGCAGATACACGTAAAGTTCGTTTTAATATAGGGACTTTAGAAGAACAAATTCCTGCAAAAATAAAAGTTGATATTGATGATAATGATTTGAATTATCACCATGAGTACAAAATTGTTTTGAAATTTGTATTGCCAAAAAACACTGAAAAAGCCAGTGGTACGAGTGATTCAAAAAACACAGATGCAGTAGTTGCAAAAGGGACTGATACAAGTGGTAGCAGTGCAACAACTTCGACTGAAAAAGTGGCAAATCCAAAATCTGGGGATAATTCTTCAATGATGCTTTATGGTGGATTGGGACTTTTAGCATTAATCGGTTTAGTGGTAGTTAGAAAAAAAACAGCAACAAAATAGGGGGAGATAATATTGATGAAAACGGTGATTAATAAATTTAGTGTATTTGTCCTCATTGCTATGTTAGTAGTAAGCTTTTTCCCATCTTATGTAGCAAGCGCTGATTCAACAGTGTTAAAAGATGGTGGCGAATATAAAGTTAATGTTAATTTCTTTAAAGATAAAACTGGCTCGACAACAAAAGAAAAGTCGGTAGCAGATGATTATATTAATAATGAAGCAACAATTAAGGTTGAGAATAATCAACCCTATTTATATTTAAACGTAAAAAATAGTTCTTGGTGGAAAGCAATGGCAGTTAGTGAAACGGGTAACCGTCCAGAAACGCCAAATCCAAAAGAGGATTACGCTGGAAAATATAACGATGTTCAAATCGTTTCAAAAGATGATAGCACTCAAACGCAAGTAATCAAAATTAAAGTAGAAGATTTGAATAAAATCGTTTATTCGTATATGCATATCGTTGTGGATACAATTCCTGGATTTACTTACGACAACTGGTATCAAATTGATCTTGTCATTGATCCAGCATCGGTACAAGTTATTTCTGAACCAGAAGAAAAACCAGCAGCATTAGCAGATGGTACGTATAAAATCCCATTCGCTGCAAAACATGCCACTGAAGACAAAGCAAGCAGCATGCAAAAATATTTTGATAATCCCGTTTACATCCAAGTAAAAGATGGCAAACGTACGGCAGCGATGACAATTAATGACACAGATACGGTGAAAGAATTCCAAACAACCGTGGATGGCGCATTTAAAGAAACAACAACGTTGTCAACTAAAGATAAAACACGTACGGTTCAATTTAATGTACCGGATGAAAATGCAGATTTATTGGCACACGTGAACTATGAAGCCCCATTTAACGGTGGTGTTCATAAAGGCAGCGCAGATTTCCGTCTAGCATTTGATACAACACAAGCAACAAAAGTAGCAGATTCAGAGTTCCCAGTGGCAACGCCCACAGAACCTGAAAAACCAGCAGCATTAGCAGATGGTACGTATAAAATCCCATTCGCTGCAAAACATGCCACTGAAGATAAAGCAAGCAGCATGCAAGGTTACTTTACAAATCCAGCTTATATCAAAGTTGAAAATGGTAAACGCACAGTTGCTATGACTATTACAGATTCTAAGACAGTCACAAGCTTCCAAACAATGGTTGCCGGTGCACTTAAAGATGTTAAAGTATTATCAACAGATAGCAAAAATAATACGCGCACGGTTTCATTTGAAATCGATGATGAAAAAGCAGATCTTTTTTCACATGTGACATATGCCGTAGATATGGGCAATGCACGCGCAATATATGAAGGTAAAGCAGATTTTCGTTTAGCGTTTGATCCAAAAAATGCGATGATTGTTTCACCACTTGAGTTTCCTCAAGCTGAGACACCAACAGAGCCAGAAAAACCATCAACGATTGATCCTTTGAAATTAAAAGATGGCTCAACTTATACAATTGATTTTGAAGTCACAAAAGAAAACAGTAAAGAAGTTTCAATGATGGATGAATACATGGCGAAACCAGCTGTAATAAAAGTTGAGAAAAAACAGCCATTTGCCTATGTTACACTAAAAAACAGTCATTGGATTCAAACGTTTGAAACAGAACAGAATGGAAAATACATTGCTGCTGAAGTAGTTGAAAACAATAAAACAAAGGATACACGTGTTGTAAAATACCCTATAAAAGATGCAACTGTGTCGACAAAAGTACGCACACACGTTAAAATTACCGACGTTCCTGGATTGAAGTATGATGAAATTTATGGCGTTAATGTAAAATTAGATGCCAAATCAATCAAAGAAACAACTCCAACAGAACCTGGTAAACCAACAGAACCTGGCAAACCAACAGAACCTGGCAAACCAACAGAACCTGGTAAACCAACAGAACCAAGCAAGCCAACAGAACCAAGTAAACCAACAAAACCTAACAAGCCAGCACCTGTTGATCCATTAAAGTTAAAAAACAATCATCAGTATACGGTGAACTTTAAAGTTTTGAAAGAAAAATCAACAGAATTATCAATGATGGATGGTTATACACAAAAACCAGCCGTTATCAAAGTTGAAAAAAATCAAGCCTATGCTTACGTTACATTAAAAAATAGTCACTGGATCAAAACATTTGAAACGAAACAAAATGGTAAATTTGTTGCAGCACAAGTTGTAAGCAAAGATGCTAAAAAAGACACACGTGTCGTGAAATATCCTGTGAAAAATGCTGCTGCCTCAACAGAAGCGCGCACTCACGTTAAAATTACAGATGTACCAGGATTAAAATACGACAATGTTTATAAAATAACGGTTAAGTTGGATGGTAAATCAATTAAAGATGTCACAACAACCAAACCAGTGTTGCCAGTGAAACCTCAACCACCAGTAAAACCAACAACGCCAGTAAAACCAAGTAAGCCTGTAACGCCAGTAAAACCATCTCAACCAGTAAAAACAGCAGTGGTTAACCCTAACAAATTACAAGAGGGTAAAAGTTACTCAACAAATTTCACTATTCTAAAAGAAAATTCAAACGCTGTTTCAATGATGGATAGCTACACGCAAAAACCAGCTATTATCAAAGTTGAACAAGGACAAGCTTATCTTTACTTGACACTGACTAATAGCCATTGGATAAAAACGTTTGAAACAAAACAAAATGGTAAATTTATTGCGGCTCAAGTAGTATCAAAAGATACGAAAAAAGATACGCGTGTCGTAAAATATAAGATTCCAAATGGAGCAGCAGCAACAGAAGCACGTACACATGTCAAAATTGATGATGTTCCAGGTTTAGATTATGACAATTACTACAATGTTACTGTGAAACTTGATCCAAAAACATTAACAGATACTACCGGGAAAAAAGTTGTTCAATTGGCAGCTGTAACTAATGCGAACAATACATCAGGTACTGGACCAAATGGGACAGCGAACACTGTGTCAACTTTGGCACAACCAAATAATAATGCAGGTGCAGCTTTGCTAAAACCAACTTTTGCAAAAGCAGAACAAGCACCCATTAAACAAACGGCAGCAACTAAACAACAAAATGTGAAGACTGGCGATAAAGCAAGTATGTTCATTTACGGATTATTTGTTATACTAGCTAGTGGGTACTTTATCAGAAGATTCCAAGTGAGAAATCGATAAACACTGCTAATACTGTTTAGTTAATTACAAAAACTTTTTAAGACAGGCCTTAGCATTAATGCTAAGGTCTTTATTTTATGAGAGAGGTGACTTCATAGTGAAATTTAAAAAAATAATTGTACTAAGCGCCGCCTTACTTTTATTAGCGGGTTGCGGTAGTCCAAAATCAGCAGCAGATGAAACAAGCACAAAAAAAATGGAACAAGAAAAACGTGTTGTCACAACTACAGTTGCGACAACTGAAATAATGGCAAAATTAGATGTTGATTTAGTGGGCATCCCGACGTCTTCTAAAAAATTACCAGAGCGTTATGCAAAGGTACAAAAAACAGGCTCTCCAATGAGCCCAGATTTGGAGATTATTCGTTCATTAAAGCCAGATGTTGTGTTAGCTACTAAAACGTTAGAGGCTGATCTGAAAGATGGTTTTGAACAAGCCCAATTAAAAGCAGAATTTCTTGATTTTCGCAGTATATCTTCAATGGAGGATGAAATAACAAAGTTAGGGAAAACATTAGAGCGTGAAAAGGAAGCAAAAGTATTGAATGAAACATTATCACAACACGTATCTAATATAAAAGCAGAAGTTGCTGGAAAAAAACAGCCAACAGTGCTCATCTTAATGGGAATTCCAGGCAGTTATTTAGTTGTCACTGAGCATGCCTATATTGGCGACTTGGTGAAAATTGCGGGGGGAAAGAACATTATTCAAGACCAACCCCAAGAATATTTAGCATCTAACACTGAATTTTTACAAAAAAGTAACCCTGATATTATTTTGAGAGCATCACATGGAATGCCGAAAGAGGTCGTTGAGATGTTTGATAAAGAATTTAAAGATAATGATATTTGGAAGCACTTTAACGCTGTCAAAAATGGTCGAGTTTATGATTTAGATGAAAATTTATTCGGTATGACAGCTTCTTTGAATGCACCAGATGCATTAGACAAAACAGTAGAGTACCTCTATGAAAAATAGAGTGATTTGGCTGTATGTTATTGTAACTACTGTTTTGATTCTTGCAATACTGTGGTCATTACTATCCGGCAGTATTTCTATCACTTTTTGGGAAATAGCAACACAATTGTTCAGTTCGGGAAATGAAAATGTTGCGATTATTCGTGATTTACGTTTACCACGCATTATATTAGCGTTATTTGCAGGTGCGGCACTCTCTGTTTCAGGGTTATTATTACAAGCTGTTTTAAAAAATCCGCTTGCAGATGCAGGTGTTATTGGTATTTCAGCGGGAGCGCAGTTGTTTGTGTTGAGTTTACTCACTTTTTCACCTCAAATGTACAATTGGTCACCGGTTGCCGCTTTTATAGGAGGGAGTATCGCTTGCGTGTTAGTCTTCCTATTTAGTATTCGTTCAGGGCTTAACCCACTCTATTTGATTATCATTGGAGTGGCCGTTAACGCTGTTTTCACTGGATTAGGTGATCTAGTATCTGGAATTGGTGCACAAGTCAGTAGTCAGGCATCTGGGAGTGCTATTGGCTTTGGTATGAAGAAATGGTCAGATGTATCAATGTTAGTGGGTTACGGTGGTTTAGGATTGCTGTTATCATTTTTCCTTGCAAAGCGCTGTAACTTATTGGCTTTAACAGATGATGTTTTGGTTGGATTAGGAGCACCGATAGCCCGTATCAGAATTATGATTGCTGCTGTTGCCGTTTTGTTGGCAGCCATTGCAACTGCAGTGGTAGGCGTCATTGCTTTTGTAGGATTATTAGTACCACACATGGCGAGATCCTTATTAAAAACAGCAGATCATCGTATATTACTGCCTTTTTCAATGCTGTTAGGTGGTTTGTTATTAATTATTGCAGATACGTTGGGACGGATTATGTTTGAGCAAGTTGAAATTCCAGCGGCAATTATCATGTTGATCATTGGTGGACCATTCTTAATCCTATTGATGTGGCGTAATAAAGTAATTCGTTAAGAGGGGGAAGCAGATGAAACGAAAGATACTCAATCTTATTATGCTTGCTGTGCTTGTTTTTTCGAGTTACCAAATAATAAAAACATATCGTGAAAATAAACATAATCAAACAGTTTTAACAGAAGTACAAATGTTATATAAAGAAGAGATACAAACAACGCCTAAGGGGGAGGAACAAAAATTCCCTGCTTTTAAAAAGTTACAAACGATTAATCCGGATATTATTGGTTGGTTAACAATTGCGGATTCAACAATTAACTATCCTGTTTTACAAACGGATAATAACGATTATTACTTGAAGCATAATTATCAAGCCGAGTCAGCTCGCGCAGGTAGCGTTTTTAAAGATTTTCGTAATACTAACCAAGATGAAAAGAATACGATTATTTATGGGCATAATATGAAAGACGGTTCAATGTTTGCTGATATTCAAAAATACATGGATAAAGATTTTTTTAAATCACATCCCACGTTTGAATATAATACAGAAACAGAAAACTATAAGGTTGAGGTATTTGCTGTCTATGAAACGACGACTGATTTTTATTATATTGAGACTAATTTTAATGAAACAGCTTCTTTTGCGCGATATCTGAGTGAAGTTCAAAAAATGTCTGTTTATAAAACCGATGTGAAGGTTTCTGATGAAGACCATATCATTACTTTATCAACGTGTGATACTGGTTTTGATTATGAAAAAGGGCGGTATGTGGTGCAAGGTAAAATTGTTAAAAGTGATTAAAATAAAAAGGTAGGAAACCAGAGGTTTCCTACCTTTTTTATGCTTATTTTAAGTTGTCAGGATTTAATGCCTCAAGTTCTGGCAAAACAAACAATCCGTTATCACGAATAAGAACATCGTCGAAGAAAATTTGGCCACCACCATAATCAGCACGTTGGATATTTACCATATCCCAATGAATGCCTGATGTATTGCCATTGTATGCTTCATCGTAGCATTGTCCCGGAGTAAAGTGGAAGCTGCCACGAATTTTTTCATCAAATAAGATATCTTGCATAGGTTCTGCGATGTAAGGATTAACACCAATAGCAAACTCACCGATATAACGTGCGCCTTCATCAGTATCGAGTATCGCATTCAATTTTTCAGGTTCATTTGAACATGTCGCATCTACAATCTTTCCATCTTTGAACGTTAATTTAATGTTTTCAAAAGTTGTACCATTATAGGGTGACGGTGTGTTGTGAGTAAGAACACCATTAACTGAGTCTTTAACAGGAGCAGTATATACTTCGCCATCAGGAATGTTGTTTTGTCCAGAACATCGAATAGCTGGAATATCTTTGATAGAGAAGCTCAAATCAGTGCCAGGTCCAACTAAGCGAACGCGATCAGTTCGTTCCATTAAACTTTGTAAAGGTTTCATTGCTTCATCCATTTTACTATAGTCTAAATTACAAACATCGAAGTAAAAATCTTCAAATCCTTCTAAACTACGTCCCGCTAACTGAGCCATTGCTTGATTCGGATAACGTAAAACAACCCATTTTGTTTGTTTTACACGCACGTTAGAGTGCATGTATTGCACTGTTTGGCTGTAAATGCCATTTTTATCAGCTGGTACATCCGCTTTAGCGTTGATATTGTCAAAGGCACGTAATCCGATATAGGCATCCATTTCTTTCATTACTGCCGTTTCAAAATCAGCTTGTAATTTAAATTGCGGTAAAGTTGCGCCAAGTAATAATTCACGCTCTATTTGGTTATCTTTTAAAGAAACGAAAGGTTGACCGCCAGCGGCATAAGCTTCTTTAACAAGTGCTTTTACGAATTCACGTTGAATACCAAAGTTTTCAATCAGAACCTTTTCACCAGGTTTCAAATCGATTGAATAGTTAATTAAATTGTGAGCAAGTGTATCTAAACGTTGGTCTCTCATTATATATCCCCCTTAAATTGTAATCTCTTACATTTTACCTTAAACGCTGTGATTACTCAACAAAAGGCTGTTAAATCGGACTTTATTAAAAAAATAAAGCCAAAAAATTCCAATAGAATTGAAAAAAAAGAAACGCTCTAAAAAAAAACAAGTAAATGATTATGAATTACGCCCGTTTATTGCTAGAATAAGAGAAAGGGAACGTTATTCCTTTCGAAAGTAGCAAAATAAGTAATAAGAGGAAGGTGTAGAAATGATTGCAATATTATATTGGGCTGCATTTATTGCCGCAATCGCTTTACTCATCGGTGCTATCTTTTTAGCCCGTGCATTTGTAGCGATGTCGAAAACAATGGATGCTGTTACAAAAACAATGGGGACACTTGATACACAAGTTACAGGTATCACAACTGAGACACAGTTAATCTTAAACAAAACCAACACTTTAGTTGAGGATGTTAATGGTAAAGTTGCAAGACTAGATCCAATCTTCGATGCAATGGGTGATATTGGTGTTTCTGTGCAAGATTTGAACACGTCAATCCGTAATATGTCTTCAACGGTATCAAATAGCGTAAAGATGACGGAAGAAAAAGTGAGTAATACGGTATCGTACAGCAATGCATTTATGGTTGTGCGTGATATCTTGAAGAAACGCAAAGCTAACAAAGAAGTTAAATAAAACATTACTATTAGGAGGAATTTAACATGACAGAGAAAAAATGTACATCAACTCAAAATTTTGTTTTAGGGGGACTAATTGGTGCGGCAGTTGGATCAGTTGTAGCATTGTTACTTGCTCCGAAATCAGGCCGTGAATTACGTTCAGATATTAATGGTCAAGTGCAATCTGCTAAAGAGAAAGCATATGATGTAAAAGATGCAGCTTTAGAAAAAGGTGCAGAATTAAGTGATTATGCTAAAATTCAAACAGATTCATTAAAAGAGCAGACAGCTCGTTTTACAGATACTGTAAAATCAAAAGCAAGCGAAGTTTCTGGAGCAGCTAAAAAATATGGTATTAAAATTAAAGCTGATACTGAAGATGCAATAGAAGAGGTTTCTGGTAAAGTAGAGGACACTCAAGAAGTTGTAGCCGATAAAGTAGATGAAGCAAAAGATAAAGCCAAAGATTTAGCTGATAAGGTATCTGATAAAGTAGATGAAGCAAAAGACAAAGCAGAAGACGTGAAAGATAAAGCGGAAGATGTGAAAGATGTCGCTCATTCTGAAGCAAAAGACGTTAAAAAAGCAGCTAAAAAAGCAGCTAAAAATGTTGAAAAAGAAATTAAAAAATAAGTATTATAACGAGATACATACGGTATAACACTTAAACTAATTAGGCTGCATATTTCCGAAAGTTTAGCGGAAGTGTGTGGTCTAATTTTTTTAATAGGAAGATTTCAGAGAGACATTCACAGACAGGACACTAATTAAGCGTCAATTGATTTAACTTTTCGAATTGTTAGATAATATCAATCGAAACTGTGTTAAAATTAAAGAAATTTATGTTTCAAAGTTGAAAGAGTTCAAGAGGTATGTTATTATAAAAATACACCTACACTTTAACGCTTGAAAGTGTAAAAACAATTTGAGATGAGAGGGATTTTATAATGAATAATCAACCGTTAGATGAACTAAGAGCTAAAATTGACCTAGTCAATAAAGAAATTCTTGATGCAGTGAACAAACGTCAATCGTATATCGCTGAAATTGGAGATGTTAAAAGCAAACAAGGTGTTCACCGTTACGATCCTGTTCGTGAACGTGACATGTTAAATAAATTGATTGCCGTTAATGAAGGTCCCTTAACAGATCAAGAACTGGAATACACTTTTAAAGAAATTTTTAAAGTTGGACTTGAGAAGCAAGAACAAAGTAAGAAAAAAGAATTACTAGTATCACGTAAACGTCAACCAGAAAATACTGTTGTTACTATAAATGGTGTTGAAGTTGGAAATGGTAAACCAGCATTTGTCTTTGGACCATGTGCGGTAGAATCATTTGAACAAACTTCTTCAGTTGCTGATAAAATTAAAAGTAAGGGTCTTAACTTGATGCGAGGTGGTGCTTTTAAACCACGTACGTCACCATATGACTTCCAAGGATTGGGCGTTGAAGGCTTAGAAATTCTTGATAAAGTACGTAAAGGATCTGGACTTGGTGTTATTAGTGAAATCGTTTCACCACTAGATGTTGAAGTCGCATGCGAGCACATTGATGTTATTCAAATTGGTGCACGTAACATGCAAAACTTTGAGTTGTTAAAAGCGGTAGGTAAAACTAATAAACCAGTTTTATTAAAACGTGGACTTGCAGCAACAATTGATGAGTTTATTCATGCAGCAGAATACATCTTGGCACAAGGTAATCCAAACGTTATTTTATGTGAGCGCGGTATCCGTACTTACGAAAAAGCGACACGTAATACGCTTGATTTATCAGCAGTTCCAATCTTAAAACAAGAAACACACTTACCAGTAATGGTAGATGTGACTCATTCTACAGGTCGTAAAGATATCATGTTACCATGTGCAAAAGCTGCTCTTGCAGTAGGTGCAGATGGCGTAATGGCAGAAGTACATCCTGATCCAGCAGTTGCACTTTCAGATTCAGCACAACAAATGGATTTTGAAGAATTTGACGCTTTCTGGGATGAATTAAAAGCATTCGCAGCTAAGTAATATGTAAAAGGTGAAAACACCTTGTTGTTTCTCTAAGGAATTGGAGGACAATAAAATCAAATATTCAGCGCCAAAGAAATTATAATTATTAAAAACCACGGGATTTCCGTGGTTTTTATTTTTGTTTTTTTCATTCGTTTTCAAAAAAAATAAAAAAATCATGAAAACATTTGCAAAAGACGTCAAACAGGAGTATTATAAATGTATATTGGTTACGTTTACATTTCATACATTAAGTGAATATAAACTATAAAAGCTAAAAAATATAAACATAATAAAGGAGAATTTACATGACAATTACAATTTACGATGTCGCCCGTGAAGCTAATGTATCAATGGCTACGGTCTCACGTGTCGTCAATGGCAATCCAAATGTTAAACCTGTAACAAGAAAAAAAGTTTTAGACGTTATCGAACGCTTAGGTTATCGTCCAAATGCTGTAGCAAGAGGTTTAGCAAGTAAAAAAACAACAACAGTAGGGGTAATTATTCCTGATATTTCAAACGTTTTTTATGCAGAACTTGCGCGAGGTATTGAAGATATTGCAACAATGTATAAATATAACATCATTTTGAGTAATTCTGATAATAATGAAGAGAAAGAATTAGTCGTACTGAACACACTTCTAGGTAAACAAGTAGATGGTATTGTTTATATGGGTAATAAAATTACAGATAAGCTACAAGACGAACTTAAACGAGCGAATACACCTGTTGTACTCGCGGGCGTGTTAGACGCAACTGAGAAACTTCCTAACGTTAATATTGATTATAAACAATCAACCTATGCGGTTGTAACGGAACTGATTGGTAAAGGTCATACTAAGATAGCTTTCTTGAGCGATGGTATCGAAAATACAAATACGCGCGCGAAGTATGAAGGTTACTTGATGGCATTATCTGAAGCTAAGATTGAATTAAACTCAGCGTTAATCGTTGAATTAGAAGGTAATAATTACCATCAAGGTACAATTGGCTGGTCACGTTTAACTGAAAATAAAGTTGAGGCAACAGCTATTTTTGCATCGGATGATGAAATTGCGATAGGTGCTTTGAATGCAGCCCAAGACGCTGGCGTTAAAGTACCAGATGAGCTTGAAGTAGTGGCATCAAACAATACTAAAATTACTTTAATGGCACGCCCACAATTGACAACAGTTGTTCAACCGTTGTATGATATCGGTGCTGTAGCAATGCGTTTATTAACTAAATTGCTTAACAAAGAAGAGATTACGTCACCACATGTGACTTTGCCATACAGTATTCAAAAACGAGGCACAACGAAATAAAAGCACACAGGGCGATTGGGTCAACCTTTGACTTAGTGGCCCTTTGTCTTTTAAGGCGCTTGTGATGAAGGAGAGAAATTTTATGTACCAAGCACCACCCGTTAATAAAAATGAAGAAATTGAACTAACCGTAGAAAGCTTATCACACGAAGGTGTAGGCGTATGTAAGGTTAATGGTTATCCTTTATTCGTTAAAAATGCCTTGCCAGGTGAAACCGTCAATGTAAAAGTAACGAAGACATTAAAAAATTATGGTTTTGGTCGTTTACAAGAAATTGTAACGCCAAGTATCGATCGTGTCACACCGCCTTGTGCTGTTTATTCGCAATGTGGTGGTTGTCAGCTGCAACATTTATCTTACCAAGGGCAAAAGAATTTTAAGCAACAACATGTAATAGATGTTTTTCGTCGATTAGGCCATTTTACAGATGCGAATGTCCTTGAAACAAAAGGGATGGATAATCCATGGGCGTATCGAAATAAATCACAGTTACCTTATGGGACTGTTAATGGCATGAATCAACTAGGTTTTTATCGTGAGCGAAGCCATGATTTGATTGCGACAGATACGTGTCTGATACAAAATACGCACAATGACCGAGCGATGCAAGCAATCAATGCGATTTTAGCTAAACATGAGGTCTTTCCTTATAATGAACGAACACACAAAGGCGTATTACGTCATGTAATGCTACGTTATGGTCGTAGTACTAATGAATTGATGGTTGTGTTGATTACTCGTACACCAGATATGCCAAGTCGCCGAGTGATTGTTGAAGAAATCATTGCCGCAGTGCCAGAAATTGTGAGCGTCTATCAGAATGTTAATAATAAAAAGACAAACGTTATTTTTGGAGAGCAAACGATTCATTTGTATGGTCAAGAAACGATTGAAGATACGATTCATGATGTTAAGTTTAAAATTTCACCACGCTCATTTTATCAAATCAATCCAGAACAAACGGAAATTCTTTATGCAGAAGCATTGAAGAGTGCTGCGTTAACTGGAAATGAAAACGTAATTGACGCTTATTGTGGGATTGGCTCTATTTCATTGTGTCTTGCTAAGGATGCCAAACATGTGTATGGCGTTGAAATAGTACCTGAGGCAATTGAAGATGCGAAAGAAAATGCGATTATTAATGGCTTGGAAAATACGACCTTTGAAGCAGGACCAGCTGAAGTTGTTATCCCTAATTGGTATAAACAAGGAATCACAGCAGATGTTATTTGTGTTGATCCACCGCGTAAAGGGTGCGACGAGAAGTTATTAAATACATTATTGAAAATGAAACCACGTCGAATTGTATATGTATCATGTAACCCTGCAACCTTAGCGCGAGATGCTCGCGTGTTAGTAGATGGTGGTTATAAATTAGAAGATGTGCAACCTGTTGACATGTTTCCACAGACAACTCACGTGGAGGTAGTCACGGCTTTTACGTTAGTTGATTAGTAGCAAGACTATTGTTAAGAGTTAAATAAAACGCTGAGGGAGATGCTGATTATGCACACTGAAAAACCTAAAGATGTGGCGGAATACATATCTAATCAAGCAGAAATTGCGCGCCCACTCTTAGAAGCAATACGAGCGCTTATTAAAGAAGCGGTACCAGAAGCAGAGGAAACAATTAGCTGGAATGCACCGTTTTATAAACATCATGGTATGTTGGCTGGGTTTGCTGCTTATAAACAGCATATTCGTTTTGGAGTAGTAGGGAGTGAGATTGATAGTGTTATTAGGGAGAAACTCACAGAGCGCGGATATAATGTGCTTGAGCGAGGTCTTCAAATTAAATTTGATCAAGAAATACCAATGGTTGAATTAACACAAATTTTACAAACAAAAGCGCAGGACAACGAGAAAAAACAAAAAAACAAAAAATAAAAATACCCGTTAGTCTCAATTAGAAAATGAGTCTAGCGGGTGTTTTTATTTGATAGTAGTTAGCTATACGAATTCAATTTCTACAATGGCATCATTGAGTGAATCTAACATTTCGTTTTTATCAATAAACTCAGACCATTCTGATACAGAAGGGTCTTTCTTGATTTCAACTTTAATTTTTTCATGAACGTTGCCAGAAAAGTCTAACCACATTTTATAGGCAGCACGTTCCATTTTTTCTTCAGTCCAACGTTTTTTATTCGGACGACGTTTATTTTTTTCTTGCTGATAATCCAGTGCATTAGATAGAAAGACAGTGTGATTCGAGAGGTTCTTCTCTAAGTAATCTGTTAACTCTTGTTTTGTCATGGTTAAGCTCCTTTTTAGTTGTGGTGCATGTGTAAAAATACGACACAATGTTTTTCTTGTTCTTTAATTATAGCACTCGTAGGAGTTGGAAGACACACTATATTACTTCTTTGTTTAATTTCATAAATTGACGGGAATTATCAGACAAAAAGCCTTAATAAATAAAAAAAGGTTATTTTGAAAAAAAAAATAAAAAAATTGAGCATTTTATGTTGCTTTTTTAAGAAAATGGTATTATATTGTATTAGGGACATCAAAAGACCCTAAAGGACAATCAATATCTCTATCGGAAAGGAAGTAGGCCAATGAAATTTTCCAAAAGTATGAAGCAGGCAATATGCATCATGTTTTTGTTAGCGACGCAGATACCAGAGAAATCGCTTAAATCACAAGATATTAGTGAACGATTACAGATGTCACAAGCGTATTTGAAAAAGATTATGCGTAAATTGGTTGTTGCAGGACTGATAAAATCAGTTTCAGGTAACAACGGAGGTTATATGATTGTGAAATCAATTAATGAAATGACACTGTATGATATTTACCATGCTGTTTGTGGGCCAGTTCAAACATTCAGTGATGAAGATAATATGTTGTTAGATGCATTTAATGGTGCGATGCAGGCTAAAAATGGTTTGCAAGAACTTGAAGAAGTTTTTTCTTTAATGGATAGAGGCATTGAAAAGTTTTTAAAGGGTATCATAGCAGGTCCGTTTTTAAAGAATATTCTTGGCGTCTCTGAAGTGCCAGTTGTTGACTGGACAGATGTTGAAAAGAGTATCAAAGATAATTTAAGGGAGGTATGAGTTATATGTGGAAAAAACAATGGAAAGAACTTTTAGGTAACCGTGTGTTACTCATTTCTGTTATCGTCTTACTATTCATACCGATTATGTATGCAGGGACGTTCTTAGGATCAATTTGGGATCCATATGGTAAAACAGAGAATTTAAAAATTGCAGTCATCAATGAAGATAAGCCTGTCGAAATGGAAGGCAAAAAATTGGATGTTGGGGATCAATTAGTTAGTAACTTGAAAAAGAACGATTCTTTTGACTGGCAGTTTGTGTCCAACAAAGAAGAGGCAAATAAAGAGTTACGAACTGGTGATTATTACATGATTATCACCATTCCAAAAGATTTCTCGAAAAACGCTTCAACAGTGTTAGATAAAAAGCCCAAAGAGATGCAATTAAACTACACAACAAACCCGGGTAAAATTATGACAGGTGATTTGCTGGGGACACAAGGTGCTACAGCAGTTAACCAAACAATTTCAGAATCAGTAACAGAACAATATAGTAAAACTATTTTTACTGTTATCGAAAAAATGGGTGATGGATTCGGAGAAGCATCAAAGGCTTCTGATAAATTAGCCAAAGGAACAAACACAGTAAAAGACGGTAATAAAAAAATTGCAACAAACCTTGAAAAAATGGCAGACAGCACACTTACTTTCCAATCAGGAAGTAAAAAATTAGTAGTGGGTGTGGATGCCTTACAATCAGGTGTTTCGCAATTAAATACCGGTGCAACAAAATTAAATACAGGTATTGGTACATATACAAACGGTGTGGATCAACTAGCTAGCGGTTCTAATAAATTGGTAGCAGGTGCTGATCAATTAACTGCAAACTCAGGCGCATTGAACAATGGTGCGAGCAGTTTAGCAAATGGTTTATCACAATTACAAACAGGTAGTTCAGCATTGCAAAATGGTGTAGGTGCTGTAGCTGATGGTAATAAACAATTAAGTGATGGCTTAGGACAGCTTGCTGGTAAAACACCAGAACTTGTAGATGGTATTAACCAGTTAGCTGAAGGACAAAAAAGTTTAACAGCT
>NZ_JAFYUW010000004.1:0-10887 GCF_017549435.1 Brochothrix sp. | reverse complement strand
GCAGGCTCAAGCACCGCAAACTCAAGCACCACAAACTCAAGCACCACAAACTCAAGCACCACAAACTCAAGCACCACAAACTCAAGCACCACAAACTCAAGCACCACAAACTCAAGCACCACAAACTCAAGCACCGCAAACATTTAAACCTACTACTACAATCCCTTCAGGACATACTGCTGATTTTGCTAAAGCAATGGCTGTCGCTGCTCAAAAAGCACCGAGTAAAGGACAACTCTTTACCAGTGTATTAATTGCACAAGCAATTTTAGAGTCGGGATCAGGTTCTTCTGGTTTATCGGCAAATTATAATAACTATTTTGGTATTAAAGGCTCATATCAAGGTCAAACAGTTGTACTTCAAACACAAGAATATGTGGGTTCTAAATTAATTACTATCAATGATGGTTTTAAAGTTTATCCAAGTCCTACTGAATCAATTGAAGATTATTATGGATTGTTTACTAAATCTGCTTGGTCGCAAAATCATTATTCAGCTTTTATCAACGCTAAAAATTACAAAGATGCAGCGAATGCTTTAACTGGTAAATATGCCACTGATATTAATTATGGTGCAAAACTAATCAATCTGATTGAAGTGTATAACTTACAACAATATGATACCGATGTTGCCCTCTCTTCTGATACTAAAATGGTCACTTATACAGTTAAGGCTGGTGATACACTAAAAGGTATTGCAACAAAATACAAAACGTCATATGAAAAAATTGCAGAAAACAATCATCTTAAAACGCCATTTATTATATATCCTAATAATAAGTTGAAAATTGAAGTTGAAAAAACAGCTGCTGAAAAGGCTGCTGATCAGAAAGTAACGGATAATGTTCCAAATAATACAACAAATACACCTGCTGCTAGCAATGCAACTGCTAACTACAAAGTGAAACAAGGTGATACATTAAGCAGCATTGCCTATGCAAATGGAACAACATACGATAAAATTGCGACGCTTAATAAAATAGCTGCTCCTTATACAATATTCGCTGGACAAACAGTTAAGTTGCCGTCTTCAAAAGTAGTTACTCCTGTTAAAAAACCTGCGACAAATGCTAAAAGTTATACTGTGAAATCAGGCGATACGTTGACTAAAATTGCTGCACAACACGGCACAACGTGGTCCGAATTACAAGTGATCAATAAGCTCGCATCACCGAACAAACTATCTATTGGACAAAAAATCACTTTAAAATAGTCATTATCTAAGCAGCTATACTCTTTTGTGTAGTTGTTTTTTTATTTATCCTAAAAAAAGCAAAACAGCTATTCTAAATTTTTTTCATAATATCCGAAATAAGATCAATAAAAAAAGTAGCAGTTCCCTAATGGGACTGCTACTTTTTATGTTTTTTACAAGCTTAAATCTATAACTTATTGATGCTATCCTCTTACATGCTTTTCAACATCACGGTGTGTCAATGATGTCTGATAATCATCACGTAGTTGTTCATCAATGTAACGCGCTAATGACACTGAACGATGTTGACCACCTGTACAACCAATTGCAATCAATAACTGCGTTTTACCTTCTCGTTTATAGCTCGGAAGAACGAAACGCAATAAATCTAAGAGCTTAATTAAAAACTCTTCAGTATCTGGCCATTTCATAACATAATCATACACTTCCTGATCTAGACCTGTTAATTCACGCATCGTTTCATCGTAAAATGGATTGGGTAAAAATCGCACATCAAACACTAAATCAGCATCAATCGGTATTCCATACTTAAAGCCAAATGATGTCACATTGACATGAAAAACATCTTCAGGGTTTGTCAAAAAACGTTGCATCAATTGTTCACGCAATTGCTTTGGTTTAAAATTAGTTGTATCGATAACAACTTGTGAGATGCTTTTAAGATACTGTAACAGCTCACGTTCGCGCTTTATACCTGAATAGGTGGATTCACCTGCAGAAAGCGGATGAGAGCGTCTTGTCTCTTTATAACGGGTTACAAGTACTTCATCGTCTGCATCAAGGAACAACACTGTCAAATCTAAACCTGCTTGTTTAATTAACTTTGTGATATAAACATCAATCGATCCAAAAAAATCTTGTGAGCGTAAATCCATTACGACAGCGATTTTTTCTTTACCCGATTCATGCATCAATTCCCAAAATTTTGGTAACAATAATGGTGGTAAATTATCTACACAAAAATACCCGATATCTTCCAAAGACTGAACTGCAACAGATTTCCCTGCTCCAGACATACCTGTAACAATTACAAGCTCTACTTTGTTTGTTTCATTCATTGGCATTCATCCTTATTGTTGAGTTATTTTGCAAGACTAGAAACTGCTTCTTTAATCATTTCTAATTTCTGTTGTGATGCTTCTGCTGTTTTATCCGTGATACAGTAATAAAATTTAATCTTTGGTTCAGTCCCAGAAGGCCTTACACAGAACCATGAACCATCTTCAAAATGAAACTTCAAAACATTTGCACTCGGTAAGTCAATGTCAGTTTCTGTATTTGTGCTGTTATTATAACGCTTTTGCACGGAAAAATCTTCTAATTTACTAATTGTTAGTCCTGCTATGCTTTTTGGCGGTGTTTCACGTAATGATGACATAATACGTGCACTTTCAGCTAATCCTTCTCGACCTGATAATGTAAGCGACACCACTTCATCTGTGTAATAGCCAAACTGGTCGTATAAACCATTCAACACTTGTAATACAGACAAACCTTGCTTCTTATAAGCTAGTGTTAACTCAGCGAATGCAAGTCCAGCCTGTAATGCATCTTTATCACGTGTAAATGGTTTTAACATATAGCCATTACTTTCTTCATAACCGAATTGATAAACGTATGATTTATCTGATTGCCATTGTGCAATTTTTTCACCGATATATTTGAATCCAGTTAAAACATCAAACATTTTAACGTCAAAATGCTCTGCTATTTTACCACCTAAATCGCTTGTTACAATAGATTTAATAACAGCACCATTGTCAGGAAGTAAACCAGATTTTTTTCTCTCAGATAGCGTATAATATAAAATCAATGCGCCGATTTGGTTTCCTGACAGCACTTGGAACGCACCCGTTTCATCCGGTACAGCAACACCTAAACGGTCAGCATCTGGATCAGTAGCAAGCAGAACATCTGCTTCATTATCTTCCCCTAAACGAGCTGCAAACTTAAACGCATCCGCATTTTCAGGATTGGGTGATTTTACTGTAGAGAATTCTGGATCGGGTTTCATTTGCTTAGATACGTAATCAACATTAGTAAAACCAGCAATTTCAAATACTGTTGGCATTAAAACGCCACCAGTTCCATGAAGTGGTGTATATACAATCGAAACATCGCCACCATTTTTACGAATAAGCGAATCGTTAACTACAACCGATTCTAAATCACAAAGATATGGTTTATCAACAATAGTACTAATCACTTCAATCTTGCCTTTTTCAATTGCATCTTCAGTATCTATTTTTTTAATTTCTAATTCATGTGATTCTAATTTCACTAACTCTTCAACAATTGTTGCAACTGCCTCGGGAGTCATTTGGGCACCATCCTCACCATAGACCTTGAAGCCATTATAATCTGATGGGTTATGACTGGCAGTAATCATGATACCATTAAACGTTTTCAAATAACGAATCGCATATGATAGCTCTGGTGTTGGGCGTAAACTCTCAAATACGTAAGCTTTAATATCATGCATTGCAAGAACACTTGCTGCTACATAAGCAAACTCTTGTGATAAATAACGGGGGTCATAAGCAATAACAACGCCACGTTTAGAAGCAGCTTTTCCTTGAGTAGCAATATAGCGTGCTAACCCTTCAGTCACCCATCTCACTGTATACTCATTTAAGCGATTTGTTCCCACACCCAATAAGCCACGCATCCCTGCTGTTCCAAATTCGATATATTTATAAAAACGATCTTCAAGTGCTTCCTTATCTGCTTTTATAGCATCTAATTCAGCGCGATTAGTTTCATCTAATTCTTGAAATTCATCCCAATTATGGTATTGTTTTTTCCAACTCATGTATGGTGCCTCCTAATTTATAATTACTATTAGATTTTAGTATTTCCATCACTAATATTATACACTTTTTCCTCATTATAAGTATCTATAAAATATAATGGGCGTTTTTTTGTTTCGTTAAATATACGACCCAAATATTCACCTATAACTCCGAGGCTAATTAATTGGATACCACCAAGGAATAAAATAACCATCATCAATGAAGGATACCCTGAAACATCAGGTCCAAACATCAATGTTCTGATTAAAATAATTATCATATAAATAAACGCTATAAAAGATACAAAAAAACCGGCAATTGTCGAAATGCGTAATGGCACAATCGTAAATGATGTAAAACCTTCGATTGCTAAATTAATTAAATTGAAATAATTCCATTTTGTTTTTCCTGCTATTCGTGGTTGACGATCAAATAAAATTTCTTTTTTCTTAAAACCAATCCAACTAAAAAGACCTTTCGTATAACGCTGTGTTTCTCTAATTGTTTTTAGAGCATCAATACAGCGACGGTCTAATAGACGAAAATCACCTGTATCACGTTGCAAAGGAATACGCGTTGTTTTTTGAAGCATTGCATAGTAGCGTTTTGAAGTTATGCGTTTCATCCATGATTCGCCCTTACGTGTACGACGTTTTGCATAAACATCATCGTAACCTTCTTCCCACCATTTTAACATTTCAATGATTAACTCCGGTGGGTCTTGCAAATCTGCGTCCAAAATAACAAGTGCATCACCTTCAGCATAATCAATACCAGCCATCATGGCCGTTTCTTTGCCATAATTACGTGAAAGTGCCAGTGTTTTAATGCGCTGATCTTTTTGACGCATCTGTTCTAAAATGAATAACGTTGCATCTGAACTCCCATCATCAACAAACAAAAAATCAAATAGATAGTCTCCACATAACGCTGATACACGATCGAGCTCTGCGTATAAAGCGGGAATTGCTTCTTCCTCGTTATAGGCTGGAATTAAAATTGTTACTTTCTTCATTGATTCACCTCAGTTTTGATAGTTATTATCTTTTTCATTGTAACAGTTTCAACTAAAAACACAATCGAATACAGCTATTTTACACTACTGTAGATAGTCCGCCAACTGTTTAACAGCATTGCCGGTGGTATAGGTGTTCCATGTTTTGTTGTAGCCTTCATAATCAGCTTTGTAAGGCACATTTTTTAGTTCTTCACTCAGTAATTGAGAGGTTGCTATAATCGGGCCTGGTAGCATTGTTCGCCAGGTCTGTTGTAACCCTTGCTGCAGTTCATACTCTTTCTCATCATAACAAAAGAATAACATTTTTTTAACCGTAGGTAATAATGATATCTCAAACGGAATAGAAGAATAATCACTAATCAATACATCAATCGCAGGATAAAAATCCGTCAAAGCTGTTGTATTTGGTACTATTTTAATAAAATCATCATCTGTCAATAAATCTGAATCGTTCAATCGTGGGTGCCTTTTAATTAGCAACACACTATCTTCTGAATGTTCACGTCGCAATAACTCAACATCTAATTGCAATTCATTGCTAAGTTCAGCTGAACGGTAGGTAGGAGCATATACTATCACTTTTTTAGACTCACTAACATCAAATTTCCGGCGAATTTCTAAACGTTTTTGAGTCATTAATTTATTATCAAAAAAAACATCGGTTCGTGCAATCCCAAATGGTAAAAATTTCTTTCCTCTCGCTTCAAACGATTGTTCAAAGATAGCCTGCATTTTTTTTGAGCCCACAACATAACTATCAGTAAAATCATACACTTTTTTAAAGCGTTTTTTATCTGCCAGAGGTCTTATCCTATTTGATGCATCTTCGTATCCAAATTGTTTAATTGCACCATTAGCATGCCACACTTGAATCGTCTCAGATTTCTTATTTTTAGGTAATGCCCCCAGAACTGCAAAGTAATTATCAATCACTAACTTACGAGCAGACACTAAGGTTGGGATACAACTAAACATCGCTACACCATCACATTTTTTTCGTACAATTCGTGGGTCTAAATTTAAAAGCGATTGGCCCGCAGATCGTTCATACAAAAAGACAATCGAAGCAGTTGGATTACGCTGAATTAATTCGTTCGCAACAGGTACATTATTATCACCAAAAGAGGACAAGAAAACTATTTTATCACGTTTAGAGAAAACCTCAAGTCCTCTTGAAAATAAAAGCATTAACAACATGTATATTTTTTTCATCATGATTTACACCTCCTATATCAAAACTTAAAGACGACCTCGAGAGATCGTCTTTAGTTATTATTTTGGATGAATAGTAACTGTTTTTTTAGTCACGTAATATTGATAATCATTTCCTTCGAAGAAAAATGACTGTTCCTTTTCGTCATAAAGCGTTTGGCTTTTAGAAATATTTAAATCTTTCACAGTAATGGGTTGTGTACTTGCCATTTCCATTGAATTGATTTGACCTGAGTCATCATAATGATATTTCAAAGAACCTTCGTATAATGACACATATTTCTTTTTGGGGTGATCTAATGAGTTCATAGCATCCAAGACCTTGCTCTTATTCGAACCAAGATAAGCAGTAAAATATTCAAAGGAATCTGCTATACGGTTGTCTATTAACGGGATTAATTTTGATGTATCGACACTATCTTGCACTATACTATCAGATCTGTATTGATAGTTACCTTTTGTGGTGTAGAACTTGTCCTTAGCGATTGCTATTTCTACTGTCGATCCACTTTGGCGCAATACTTTAAGGTCTTCACCGATTGCAACTTTAGCATCCACTTTTTTCGTCAGTTTTTCATCAGAATAAAGCGGAACATTACTCTTGTTGAAACGAGCCTTTTCATCAACGTTCTCCCAAACCATTTTCTTTTCAGCCTGATTTTCCTGAGTTTCATTTTTTAATGATGGAATAATCAATGCTGCAACACTTTGATTTGTTGCAATTGAAAAACCAGTGACTAACATCACAATCATCAACCCAATAAGTATAAACGGCGTTAAAACACTGCCTTTTTTATCTATTTTGGCATACTTAGACTGATTTCGTACGCTACGCGAATCTGTATCACCACTTTTAATTACTTCTAACGGTAAATAAGGTTGTTTTTGTTTATTTTTACAATCTTGTTGATATTTTTTCTTTTCAGCTGCAGTTAAGCCATTAAACCACTTAACATACTCGTCATATGCTTTGGCTACTTCAGCAGAAGGACCATCCATTTTTAATTCACCATAGTGCATCCAAATAATACGGTCACATAATTTTTGAACTTGCGCTAAAGAATGCGACACAAAGAAAATTGTTTTCCCTTGTGCTTTAAATTCCATAATCTTATCCACACATTTTTGATAAAATGTTTTATCCCCAACACTCAATGCCTCATCTATTACAAGTACATCCGGATCGATATGAACTGCAATAGCAAAACCCAAACGAGATTTCATACCACTTGAATAGCTTTTAACTGGCTGATGGATAAAATCGCCTAAATCAGAAAACTCAATGATTTCTGGCATAAGTTCATTAATTTTTTTCATGCTATAACCAAGCATTAAACATTTCATACGAATATTTTCAAGTCCTGTCAAAGGACCTTTAAGACCTGCACCGATTGCAATCATCGACACTTCACCATTGACTTTTAATTCACCTTTAGTGAGTGGCGCTATACCTGCAATAATACTTGACACTGTAGACTTACCAGAGCCATTTACCCCGATTAAACCCACTGTTTCGCCTTCATGAACATCAAAAGAAACATGACGCAATGCCCAAAACTCTTGTGGTTTTTTATTTTTATTAAAGATTGCCTTAATACGATCTGATTTATTTTTGTACAAATCATACTGTTTTGATACATCTTTGACTGAAACTTTAACTGTCATAATGAATAATCCTCTCTCTTAAACATAGTCAACAAAGCTCTCTTTAAACTTGTTGTGAAGTACACTACCTGCAACCAAGAAAAAGAGCGTGAACGCCCAAAAATATATTGTCAATGCTGGGCTTTCCCAGAACCACGCACGTGAAAGAAAAGCATCACGGAATCCTTCAACTATGTATAGAATTGGATTCAAACTGAAATAATGACGAATTGATTCTGGCATCTCAGCTATATTCCAAATAGTTCCTGAGACATAAAATAAGAGTCGCATGACTGATTGAATAACAAACTGCATATCTCTAAATAAGACTGTTATTGTCGAAGTAAATAACGTTACAGCATATAAGAAAACAATCATACAAATAAAATAATAAATATATTGTGCCCACATCAATGTTGGTGTCACACCTTGTGATGCTAATAAGATTAATGAGACAACTAACATTACTAAATACACCGAAAAGCCTGAAGCGATATTGATTGATGGTAAAATATTAAGTGGAAATTTCATCTTGCTTACAAGATTTACTTTATTTACGATTGCTTTACTGCCTCGTGTGATTGATTGATTAATAAACATCCATGTTGTCATACCAACAACCATCCATACAAAGAACGGCACACCGTCTGTAGCTGTGCGAGTTCCTCGTAAACCTACACCAAAGATTAGATAATACGTACCTATTTGAATTAATGGATTTAGAATTTGCCATAACAAACCTAAATAATGACTTTGATAGTCTGCTCGTTCTTCATAACGTGCAATTCGCAGAATCATACTCAAATGTTTTAATTGATCTTTTACAATACTAACTGCATCTTTCAAACAAATACACTTCTTTCTCTCGTTTTAATAATTCAAGTGATAACACTCAAATTTTACACTTATGTATCTTACCACAGTTACTTTTAATTTGGGAACTATATCCTATTAAATTTGTGGTAAATAAGTCAAAAACGTTTTTTATTTTGCTATAACTTTGATGAATTCTCTCATATAATCAGGTAAATCTGGCGGTCTACGGCTTGACACAATATGACCATCTACTACTACTGCTTCGTCGTGCCAAATTGCTCCTGCATTCGTCATATCATCTTTAATCCCCGGCGTGCTTGTAACATTCACACCTTTGAGAATATCTGCTGAAATTAGTACCCATCCTGCATGGCAAATTTGCCCGATTGGTTTTTTAGCATCATTAAATTCACGCGTAATACGTAACACATCATCAAAACGACGTAATTTATCAGGTGACCAACCGCCTGGAACTAATAATGCATCGTAATCTTCCGTATTAATTTCAGAAAAAGTCGCATCGGAAACAGCAGGAACACCGTATTTACCAATATATTCATGTGACTTTTCTTCAGCTATTAAATGAACAATCGCACCTTCTTCTCTTAGACGAAGTATCGGGTACCATAATTCTAAATCTTCAAAATCAGTACTGACAAATGATAGTATTTTTTTCCCTTTAAGTAACACTTTCTATCAACCCCTTATAATTTTATCTCTCTTGAATTATATCATATTCTTAGTTTAATAGCCCCTAACAACATAAAAGGAACCACCTATGTACGGCAGTTCCAAACTGAAAATTACTTTTTTCGTATAATTAATAATCACCTTTAATAATACGAACTCGAATGATTCCTTCTATTTGCTCTAACGCTTGTTTTAGCTTCTCATGATTGATGGTACTTGTCACATTATCTAAATCAATCAGTGTGTATGCAATTTTATTACGGCTACGATTAATCATATCACCAATATTCAGTTGATTTTCTGCAATTTTAGTAGTAAATTGCCCAACCATATTTGGCACATTGTGATGAGCAATCGCGATTCTCGTTAAACCACGGTAAGGAAGTTCTACACGTGGGAAGTTAACAGAATTACGAACGTTACCTGTCTCTAGAAAATGGGCTAATTCTTTTGCTGCCATCACGGCACAGTTTTCTTCCGCTTCTATTGTTGAAGCGCCTAAATGTGGTAAAATCCGCACGCCTTCTTGACCAAATAGTTTTTCGTCTGCAAAATCAGCAACATAGTTTTTTAATTTTCCGCTATTCAATGCATCAACAATTGCTTCTGTGTCAACAAGTTCGCCACGGGCAAAATTTAATAACACAGCCCCTTCTTTGATATCTTGTAGGCTTACTTTATTTATCATTGCTTTTGTTGATTCTAATAATGGCACATGAATCGTAATATAATCACTAATTTCAAGCAATTGTTTTAATTCATCCACACGCTCAACTTCACGCGAAACTTGCCAAGCCGCTTCAACAGATACATAGGGATCATAGATAACAACATCCATCCCTAATGCTACAGCATCGTTAGCGATAATACGGCCAATGTGCCCTAAACCAACGATACCTAATGTTTTCCCGTGAATTTCAGTGCCTACAAATTTCTTTTTACCTTTTTCAACATTCTCTGCTAGGTTTGTCTTAGGCAACTGTTTCACCCAATTTGCACCTTCAATCATCGGTCGAGCAATTGTGAGCAAATTCGCAATCACGAGCTCTTTCACAGCGTTTGCGTTGGCTCCAGGCGTATTCATCACAACGACGCCTGCATCACTACAAGCTTCAACAGGAATGTTATTCACACCTGCGCCCGCTCTCGCTATTGCTAATAACGACTCTGGTAAATCTTGCTGATTCATGTCGTAACTACGCAATAAAACCGCATCAACATTACCGCTACCATTGAGGTAATACTTCTCAGGATCAAGTTTTTTTAGGCCTTTAACAGCTATCTCATTGTATGTCTTAACGTTATAAGTATTAGGCATTATTTACATCCCCCGTCACCGTATTGGCTACTGCAAATTTATTCATAAAGGCTATCAGTGCTTCAACACCTTCAATCGGCATTGCATTATAAACACTTGCTCGCATTCCACCTACTACACGGTGCCCTTCAAGATTTGTTAAACCCGATGCTTCCGCAGCAATGACGAATTCTTCATCCAT
>NZ_JAFYUW010000003.1:0-20456 GCF_017549435.1 Brochothrix sp. | reverse complement strand
ACATAATTAACGGGTTTAATTCCGATTTGATCACGGGCAATAAAAGCTGTTTTTTCTTCGCGATCCCAAATTACGAAACCAAACATTCCGCGCAAACGTTTAACGGATTCTTCCTTATACTCTGAATACATTGCAATAATAACTTCTGTATCACTCTCAGTTTTAAAAGTATGTCCTTTTGCGATTAATTCTTCGCGCAAAGCAACGTGATTATATACTTCACCATTAAAAATAATCCAATAACGACCATCATCATAAGCTAAAGGTTGATGCCCATTTTCAACATCAACAATACTTAGGCGACGAAATCCCATTGAAATATGATCTTCATAAAAATAGCCTTCATCATCTGGGCCACGGTGTTCAATAAATTTATTCATTTTTTCAAAAACAGCTTTATCATCTGCTGATATCGCTACTGGTTTATTATTTATACATCCTATAAATCCACACATATTATATTCTCTCCTATACGTAAACTACCATTTAATTTTTTATTCATTTTACCTGAAACAACTATCCTTATAATATCATACAATGTTTGTTAAACACTAGAATTTCCTTGTATTCGACCAATCTATTTCATTATCACCCATCGAAATTAAAATCTCATTAGATTTTGAAAAGGGTTTGCTTCCAAAAAAGCCACGATACGATGATAAAGGACTGGGATGAGGCGCTTCTATAATAAAATGACGCGACTGATCGATTCTTTGACTTTTTGTTTGTGCCGGTTTACCCCATAGAATAAAAACAATTGGCTTTTCACGCTGATTAAGTTCATCAATTAAACAATCTGTAAATGTTTCCCACCCTTGCTTTTTATGAGAATGAGCTTGGTGGGCTTGTACAGTAAGTACCGCATTTAATAACAATACACCTTGTTTTGCCCACGATTGCAAACTTCCATTTGTTGGTGTTGTAACCTTCAAATCATCTGCTAGTTCTTTATAAATGTTTCGTAAAGATGGTGGTAATGGCATTCCACTTTTCACTGAAAAACTCAGCCCTTCTGCCTGACCCGGTCCATGATAAGGGTCTTGTCCTAAAATGACCACACGCACGTCTTCATAGTTGGTTAGTGCTAAGGCGTTAAAAACCTCTTCTTTTGGTGGATAAATTGTTTTTGAAGCATATTCTTTTTCTAAAAAACGGGTGAGTTGTTTAAAATAATCTTTCGTCATTTCTTGCTCTAAAACGGTCTGCCAATAACCTGACAACTGCTGTTGCTCAAACATTTAACATCAGCTTCCTTTCGCTTTAAACATCAAAAATCTCTGACCACAACAACACTAAATCATGTGCGTGACAGAGATTTTAAATTTTATTTCAGTGCATCTTTCAACGCTGTAATACGATCTGTTTTCTCCCATGGTAAATCAAGATCTAAACGACCAAAGTGTCCGTAAGCTGCCGTTTGGCGGTAGATTGGACGACGAAGATCAAGCATTTTAATAATACCTGCTGGTCGTAAATCAAATGTTGCATTCACGGCATCGATTAACTCATCTTCAGAGTATGAACTTGTTCCGAAAGCATTAACTGAAATTGATACAGGTTTTGCGACACCAATTGCATAGGCAATTTGTACTTCTACCTTATCAGCCAAACCAGCTGCTACGATGTTTTTAGCAACGTAACGTGCAGCATAAGCACCTGAACGGTCAACTTTTGTAGCATCTTTCCCAGAAAAAGCACCACCACCGTGACGAGCATAACCACCGTAAGTGTCGACAATAATTTTACGTCCTGTTAAACCACAATCACCTTGTGGTCCACCGATAACGAATCGACCAGTCGGGTTGATGAAATATTTTGTTTCATCGTCAAGTAATTCTGCAGGAATCACTTCGTCAATAACGAGTTTACGCATATCTTCATGGATGGTTGATTGCTCTACATCAGGATGATGTTGAGTTGAAATAACAATGGTATCTACACGTGCAGGTGTACCATCTTCGTTATATTCAACCGTTACTTGTGTTTTTGAGTCTGGTCGTAAATAATCAACAATGTTTTCTTTACGCAATTTTGCAACGCGGCGTGCCAATGCATGTGCTAATGAAATCGGCAACGGCATCAATTCTTCTGTTTCGTTAGTTGCAAACCCAAACATCAAACCTTGATCGCCTGCTCCAATTGCATCAATATCTTCTTCAACAATTTCGCCATCACGACTCTCTAAAGCAACATCTACACCTTGTGCAATATCACTCGATTGTTCATCGATTGCTGTCAATACAGAACACGTTGACGCATCAAAGCCGTACTTCGCTCTTGTGTAACCAATCTCACGGATTGTTTGACGAACGACTGCAGGAATATCAACGTAAGTGCTCGTTGAAATTTCACCTGCGACTAAAACGATTCCTGTTGTTACTGTTGTTTCGCAGGCAACACGTGCCATTGGGTCTTTCTCTAAAATCGCATCCAAAATTGCATCTGAAATTTGATCTGCCATTTTGTCTGGATGTCCTTCACTTACAGATTCTGATGTGAAAAGACGACGGTTTTTTGTCATGTTAAATCCTCCATTTTTTATCATGCATCGATTTAGAAACGCTATAACCTCTTATGCAATCGTAAAAAAGTGGCAATAAACTGCATTAAAAAACCTTTTCTCACTAAAAAGAGAAAAGGTCATAATAGCATACTTATAGCTATACCTTTTTTCTCTTATCGCTCAAGATACCTTTGTATCTTGCCACAGGTTAGCACCTTACACCTTAGTGTAGGCTGCTGGGTTTCATAGGGCCAGTCCCTCAACCACTCTTGATAAGATTCATAATTGTTTCATCATGATATATTTTGATTATCTCAAACAAACCTTGTCTTGTCAATGAAATTAGACTAATGTTTGATGATTTCCTTCGCTTTATTCCAAAGTAATTCCATTCCGGCATCTTTCATATAAAAACTCAATGAAGAGGTCTCCAATTGAAGGTATTCTGCTTCTGTTAATAAGTGCACACCGCTCGTTTCATAGTCTTCAGGCAGTGGTGCTTCTTCGTATGTTGCCATCTCTATTAAAAAAGCGCGTTTAATCACTCGACCACGTTTTTTATCTTGAAACTCGTAATCAGCTAAAAAGGTCCATTTATCTTCACTTTTCAGATGCACACCTGTCTCTTCCCATAATTCACGGACAACAGCTTGCTCGACAGTTTCATCAGGATCTATTTTTCCTCCGGGAAACTCAATTCCACGAACGATATTTTCAGTCATAAGCCAATGACCTGTTTTAATGTAAGGTATCACTAAAATATCTTTCACATCAGTGCCTAATTGGTTTTTTTCGAAAGTCATTTGTACTTTTCCACCTGTTAAATCAGTATATTCTATCATAGTTCATTCCCCTTTTTCTTCAATCAGCAATCATATCTAGCGTCTTACACCGTATTTTAGTATACAATGGAGCTAGATGAATTAATTGAAAGGTTGATTGTTTTGAAACAGATATTATTGTTCCTTATTAAGTGTTATCGCAAGTTAATATCACCCTTGTTCCCACCTAGCTGTCGTTTTTATCCGACTTGTTCAACTTATGGATTAGAATCCATTGAAAAATTCGGTGCCTTTAAGGGTAGTTATCTTGCCATAAAACGAATACTTAAGTGCCATCCTTTTCATCCTGGCGGAGTTGACATGGTGCCAGATGAATTTTCACTCCGTACGAAAAAAGCACATGATCATCATTCGTGTGATCACACACATAAATAATTTCTACCACTGTTCATTATAACAAAGTTTTTTAAATGTGCTAATATTTGATTCTTTTTTTGTAAGAATAAAGCCTTTTTATAGCTTTACTTAGGTGTTATGGTAGTATCTCTTGTAAAGAAATAGGCGTAAGTGAAAATTTAATCCTATCATACAAAAAAAAGAGAGTGCAGGATTAATCTGCACTCTTTTTTATTTTTTTCTAATTGTTATATAGCTATCTGATAAGAATGTTGGATTGTATATTAACAGATTGATAGTAGAATAATGGCACTGAATGATTTAAACAGCTATTATTCAATAGTTACCGGTTAAACACTATAAATGAACTGTTTTTGTCGCCAATTTCGCCATGTATGAGTCATGAGTAACTAATACAATTGTGCAACCTTTTGTATGCAAGTCTTTTAAGAGCTTAAATACAAGTTCACGATTTGCTTCATCCAAGTTACCTGTCGGCTCATCTGCAAATAACCAACGCGTTTTTTTAGCAATCACCCGAGCCAAAGCAACACGTTGCTGTTGTCCACCACTTAACTCATAAATGTGTTGTTTCTCATAATTTTTCAATCCCACTTTTGCTAAAGCACTTGAAATAATTTGTGAGTGTTGTTGTTTACTCTTTTTTGCAAGTGCGATACTGATATTAGCAGCAACTGTTTCTTCTTCAATTAAGCCATAATTTTGAAATAAATAAGCATATGAATCACGTTTCAACTGTCGCGTTGCTCGACGAGACAAATTCATTTCCCCATTATGTTTGAGTATTCCGCTACTCGGTGCTTCCAACAACGATAAAATATTCAACAAGGTTGTTTTTCCTGAACCGCTTCTTCCTGTTATGACTACAAAGTCGCCTTCTTCTATTATTAACGATAACGGTTGTAATACAACCTTGTTACCGAATTTTTTTGTTAATTTTTGCGTTTCAATCACATTAACTCCCCCTCTTTAAACTTTTAGCTAATTGACGTTTTTCAAACAAACGATGGAAGCCATAGACTAAAGCAAATTCAAGCATAACGTAGCATAAAAAACTACCTATTATGACCATTTTAGTTGTTAACAACAAGACAGCAAACAATAAACCATTTAAGATAATAAGCAACCTTAAAAACGGGTAGTGCATCTTCCAATAATTGTAGCCGTGACAATACGTAATGACAATTCTGCGCTGGTATCTCCTAAAATAAAGTGCCGTTAGCGTATACGTTAATAGTAGTGAACTGCCGATAAGCAGCCCTAAAAAGAGCGCTAATTTCGCTTTATTTTCATTCAAAAGTTGAATTATAAAGCCTTTACGATTATAAACCGAAGCGACACTACGAACCAATCCTTCTGTTTTAGATTTTTGAATCGCTGGAAAAATGGTGGCATAGGGGTCACCTTTTGCTTCAAAATAGACGTTGCCAGAAAAATACCAACTGTAATCTAACGGAGTTATATTACCTGTTTCAATTGTGGCAAAGGCATTCGGAAGCAATAGTGGGATACCATTACCATACGAAAAATAGTCGTTGTCATCGTCAATGTAAATTAAATTCACACTTAAATCAGCCGCTTTCTCAGTCGTTCGTGGTAAATCTAAAAAATCATTGTAATAATCCATCACATCAATTCGACTCGACACAAAATCTTCTAAAAAAATCTTTTTGATTTCTGCTTCGCGCACTTTAAACTTTTGTGGTACAAGTACGTTTCGCACTCGTTTATCCCAATTGACTGCTGCAACAATATCTTCATACTGAATACTCCCTTTAAGCGGATGTCGTTTCAAATAGTTAAGATCAAGTATCACTTTACGTTCATCTGGATTAATAAGACTGACATCTTTTTCTGCTAAAAAGGCTTTTTCATCAACACCATCGTCAAGTTTAAAATCATTGGACGCCATTAAATAGCCACCTAGTGGTTGCATTGCTTCATACAGTTTTTTTAATTTTTGCCCACTTTTTGCACTAATGGCACGATTTTCTTGCCCAACATAACTTTGCTCTGGTGTATAAATACCGCGCATTTTCTTCCAATCAGCTGTTTCTTCTAAAGCAGATGTTAACATTGCTTGATTACTGACGTATACATGCACGAGCCCAGCAATTAAAGTTAAAAAACAAATTTTCAAACACAGATAAAGGATAAAAAGTCTCTTTACTGGACGTTTTCCTTTGACACTATCTAAGGCTTGTTTATCGAATAACACGGTTAAACCAATGATTACTATACTACTGAATAAAATAAGAACTGCGGTGAAACTAACGATTAGTAACACTTTATCGATAAATACGCTACCGGATTGGCTAAATTGCCACACAACGATAAAACATAATGCTACCAAGAAACTATACAACAAAGGTCCACGTAAACGTTTGATACCATACCACCAAATCTTGCCTTTTGCGTAACCTTGCAAACTTAAAAGATAGCGTGTTCGTTGTTGTAAAAAGCCATCATGTAGCAGCACAACACATAACGCTATGCTAACCAACAAGTTGAGCAATACCCAATCCCACTGCTGTGATAAATGCTGTAACCACATTTGCGCTTGCGCATCTATCTTCCCTTCATTAACACTCATGCCTTCTTTAGTTAAAACTGTTTTAAACTGATCGAGTGTTTTCTTATTAGTTGTGAATAAATAATATAGACTGGATGGTTGATAATTACGATTATCTTTCATTAGCGAAATATCTAAACGCAACGTTTGATCAAACAAAGCAAATTGCCCTTTTTGTTGCGACTCGATTGTTTTTTGTGAACTAATAAAATCCGTTGGTTTAGTGAGTTTAACATCGTTTATTGGTATTCGCCCACCTAAACTCACATCATTCGTCACTATTTTCTGTGTTTTTTCGTCAGGGTGAATATAAACAGCGATTGTCAAATCAAGCTTATTAGCGCTATCGATAATCTTAGTCGCAACGTCTCCTTTTGCTCCATCAGTATCAATACTCATAATTGTCACATCATTGTATAATAATTGCTGTCGACTTTGTCTTTTTTCCAACGTCACGAGCAATACACTCAGCAATACCATTTGTAACGTTAGCACTACAAAAATGATTTTCTTCATCAATGTCCCCCTAAAAGTAAGTCCGTTAAACTTAGAAAAAGCATCTTAGCCTTCGGGCTAAAATGCTTTAAGTTATTTCGTGCTATCATAATATGCTTTATTAGTCCCCCAAGGAGTCCAGTTAGCTGTCGCTCGACTAAAACGATTTTTTGATTTTGTCCAGCCACCCGAATTATAAGTGCCATTACCATTTACAACACTGCCATGTGACCGTTTTGTATAATGTTTGTACTCTGAGACAACTTGCTCAAGTGGCCATGCCCATTTATAGCCTCTAATCCAATACCCACCATCTTTCGGACCTGATGCGACACGAGCCATATCTGAACCTTGTGCGTCAAGTGCTTTCGCATTTAATGGCATCGCTGCAAACAAACTGAATGTGAGAGTAAATATTGATAGTATACGTATGCACCTTCCTGTTCTGCTCACCTTTTGTACTAACACGATTACTTCACCTCCTTTGATTTCCTATACCGCTTAATTTGAAATCAAATATAGCACATTCTCTTTCTTAAAGTCAATACATTTATGTGTCATGAACGTTGATTCAAAAGCATTTACACATTAATTTTATATCTTTATTTATAACTTTTTATATCTTTATATTTCATTAATCAATCATCTCCAAATCACTATTTTCAATCTATTAATTACAAGAAAAAGACTACAAAGATATATTTGCAGTCACGAGAGTACTTCTTTTAAATATAAAAAAACCGTACGCATCTCGAAAGATGTTTACGGTTCATCGTTTTTATTCTAAGAAATCTTTTAGTTGTTTGCTACGACTTGGATGGCGTAATTTACGCAATGCTTTCGCTTCAATTTGACGAATACGTTCGCGGGTAACACCAAATACTTTACCAACTTCTTCTAATGTACGTGTACGTCCGTCATCTAGGCCGAAACGAAGACGTAAAACGTTTTCTTCACGGTCAGTCAATGTATCCAATACATCTTCTAGTTGTTCTTTAAGTAATTCATACGCAGCATGTTCAGCTGGTGATGTCGCTTCTTGATCTTCAATAAAATCACCAAGATGTGAATCATCTTCTTCACCGATTGGCGTTTCAAGTGATACAGGTTCTTGTGCGATTTTAAGAATTTCACGAACTTTTTCTGTTGTAAGATCCATCTCCTCACCAATTTCTTCTGGTGAAGGTTCACGACCTAAATCTTGTAATAATTGACGTTGCACACGGATCAATTTATTGATTGTTTCAACCATATGCACAGGAATACGAATTGTACGCGCTTGATCCGCAATCGCACGGGTAATTGCTTGACGAATCCACCATGTTGCATAAGTACTAAATTTGAAACCTTTAGAGAAATCAAATTTCTCTACTGCTTTCATTAATCCCATGTTTCCTTCTTGAATTAAATCAAGGAACAGCATACCACGCCCAACATAACGTTTAGCGATTGATACTACAAGACGTAAGTTTGCTTCTGCTAATTGTGCTTTTGCTTCTAAATCGCCAGCTTCGATACGTTTCGCTAGAGAAACTTCTTCAGCAGCTGATAATAAATCAACGCGACCAATTTCTTTAAGATACATACGTACAGGGTCATTTATTTTAACACCTGGCGGCACACTTAAATCAGAGACATCTAATTTTTCGTCTTTTTCAGCTTCTGGAGCTGGTTCGTCTGTTAATTCAACACCTTCATTTGTTAAATGTTCGATAAATTCATCCAACAATTCAACATCTAAATCAAAAGGTGCTAGTTGTTTAGAAACTTCGTCATATGTTAATGTTTCTTCTTTTTTACCTCGGGCAAGAAGTGCGTCTTTCGTTTGCTCAAGTGTTAATTTTTTTTCTACAGCTTTTTTAGCCACTCGTATGTCCCCCTTTAAATATTACAGCTTGTCTAACGCGCGTTTTTTTGAAATTATTTCTAGTGAAATTGCTCTCACTTTATCACTATCATTTGCATTTAACGCATCGATTTGTTCTTGTTTTAGCCTTTTGAAATCTTGTAAACGTTGCAATTTATCTAATTGATAACAACAGTCAGCAATATCAACCTCTTCAATATTAGGCAATTCTTCCATTTCCATCTCAACAATAATATTTTTAACGCGTTCATCTTTAACCTCGATTAAAAACTGTGCAACATCTGCGATATTACCTTGGAGATAATATGGCAATAAATAGGTATAGATAGCTTGATAATCATCGTGGTAAAAACTCAAAGTAGACGCTTCAAATTTTTGCTGTATTTGGTCGAAAAATTGTGTATCTTTTAGCATCAATAAAACTAAATAACGTTCCATTTTATCCAAAGCTGTCCGTTTAACAACTTGTTGTGTTTGCGGTTGAAAAAAAGTCTCTTCATAAGCCGTTTGTGGTTGTCGTGTTGCTAATTGTTGTCGTAGAACAGCCTTATCAATTTTGGTACGTTGTTCTAATTCAGTTAAATAAACTTCTTGCTCGATTGGCCGATCAATTCTCGATATTTCATCCAACAATGTATCCACATAGTTAGCTATTTCATCGGCTTGATTTAAATCTTGTATTGTTCCTAAATAACGCATTAAAAACATCGGCCATTCAATTTGTTGCTGTTCATAAAAATCTTTAAACGCTTCAGCACCTTTTTTACGGATATACTCATCTGGATCAAGTTTTTCCGGCAAAGAAATAATCTTTACATTAAGTCCACGTGCCTCCTGAATCAACTGCACTGCTTTGTAAGTTGCATTCAGACCTGCAGAATCACCATCATAGCATACAATTAGGCGATCAGTCACTCTTTTTAACTTAGCAATATGCTCCGGCGTAAGTGATGTCCCCATAGATGCAACACCATTTGTTACACCTGCTTGACTTGCAGCAATGACATCCATAAATCCTTCGAAGATTGTAACAGATTTAGTTTGTCGTATCGCTTTACGCGCAGCTGCAAAATTAAAAAGAACATTTCGCTTATTAAATAAAAGCGTTTCAGGACTATTCAAATATTTTGGACCCTCTACATCGGGCAATAAACGACCCGAAAAAGCAATAGTTTGACCACGGTCATTGGTAATCGGGAACATAACCCGTTCACGAAAACGATCGACTGCATTACCGTCATCACGTCTTGCTAATAAACCTGCATCAATCATTACATTGTAATCAAAACCTCTTTTTTCTAAAAAGGCGGTTACTAATTCCCAACTTTTAGGTGCAAAACCAATATTATATTCACGAATGACTTCATCGGTTAATCCACGCTCATGTAAATAATCCAACGCGATTGTTCCTTCTTCAGTGCTCGTTAAAATATAATGATAAAGTTGCGCCACCAATGCATGGGCTTCAATCATACTGTGCGTTTCTTGATCCTCAATCGGTGGCTCTTGGAAAGTTTGATCACCACTAGTAGTGACTTTTAAATCGCCAATTGGAATATGACTTCGTTCCGCCAATTTAAGCGCAGCTTCCTGAAAACTTATTCCTTCAGATTCCATCAAGAAAGTAAACATGTTCCCACCTTTTCCACACCCAAAACAATGAAAAATTTGTTTTTCAGGTGAAACGGAAAACGAAGGGGTTTTTTCATTATGAAAAGGACAGAGGCCGCTATAATTGCGGCCCTGCTTTTTCAGTTGAACATAATCACTGACTACATCAACAATGTCATTCTCTTGTTGAATGCGTGTGACGAGTTCTTCTGGTATACGTCTAGACACTTTTTACCACATCATTTCATTCCATAGTTTCTAAATAAGACACAAATCGTTTTTTGAAGTCTAAACGATTTTCGAATGTGAAAGCTTTAGGTCCTTTAGAATGCACGCCTTGGCGGCGTTGTTTTGCTGCCAGATAACGTCTTTCTAAACTGCCATCAATGGTATTCTCATCGTAAATGACACCATACTGATTAATCACTAGCGCTGCTTTAGCCAATAATAAACTCGCTAAACCGATATCTTGTGTGATTACTAATGTCGTTCTTTTTGCTAAGTTTACAATTTTCATATCAGCTGCTTCTTTCATTGTATCAACGTACACCCAGTTCCCTGAACGATTGATTGAAAAATGATTGTAAGAAGCCACATAGACAACAGGTATATTAAAATTCGCCGCTATTTCTGCGACTTCTTCCTTAACCGGACAGGCATCTGCATCCACAATAACATCTGTTACTGCTGGATAACTTCTCCCATTAAACAATTTGTTGTCACCTCATTAATAGCTATTAACTCGTTTTCAAAAGAGTCATATAACTAATATTCGACATTGCTAGCTAAAACCCTTTTTTATTAATAAAATATTTTATTTAACAATAATTTCATCAAAATTAGCGAAGCTGCGTAATACAGAAGCTAACTCGGCAAGCATTGATAAACGATTATTACGTTTCTTTTCATCATCTACCATGACTAATGTATTTTCAAAAAACGCTTCAATGGGTTGTTTTAAAGACTTGAATAAAGCTAATTTTTCTTCAGGTGTTGCCGCTTTATATGATTGTTTTACTTGTGTAATAGCTGTGTAAAGCGCTGCTTCGCTTTCATTTTCAAACAATTCTTCTTCGATAGCACATGGTGCTTCTAATTTTTGTGATAAGTTCATCACTCGTGTTAATGCTTCTACCGTTGGACGGAACCACTCTTCTTTACTCACGTTATTAAGAGCAGTCGCACGTTTAAACAACTGTGATAAATCACGTGTTTCACCACCGACCATTGCTTCAACAATATCATGACGAACAGCTTCACCGCTTAGTAGATTACGTAAACGACGACCTAAGAATTGATGGAATTGGTTAAGCGTTTCATCAATTGGCATCACTTTAACGCCAGCATTTTCTTGTAATGTAATAATTTCACGAATAGTGCCGTCGAATGGCAATTCCCATCCTTGGTTAATTAAAATACGGACAACACCAATCATCGCACGACGAAGTGCAAATGGATCATTTGAACCCGTCGGAACCATATCTACAGAGAAGAAACCACCGAGTGTTTCTAATTTGTCAGCTAATGCAAGCAACGCACCGATTTTACTGCTAGGTAATTCACCTTCTGAACTTTTAGGAAGGTATGACTCACGAATGGCAGTGGCAACCGTTTCTTTTTCACCTTGCAACAAGGCATATTTATAACCCATTTCGCCTTGCAATTCTGGGAATTCACCCACTAAATTAGTCACAAGATCAAATTTATAAATAGCTGCGGCACGCTGTATATCTTCTTTTTCATCTGCTGTAAAACCAAAACGATCAGCTAATGCTGCAACGACTTTACCCACTCGTTCAATTTTAGCTGACATTGAACCTAATTTTTGGTGGAACGTAATTTTTTCTAATTTTTCTAACGCTGCAGCAATTGTAATTTTTTGATCTTCTTGATAGAAAAACTCACCATCAGAAAGACGGGCACGTAAGACTTTCTCGTTTCCTTTAGCAACCGTTTCAAGGTATTGATCATTTCCGTTACGAACAGTAATGAAGAACGGTAATAATTGACCCGCCGCATCTGTAACTGGGAAGTAACGTTGGTGTTCACGCATAATCGTTATCAATACATCTGCCGGTAAATCAAGATAGTTCTCTTCAAAGTTACCGAATAAAACAGTTGGGTACTCAACGAGGTTTGTTACTTCCTCAAGTAAATCTTCATCTATTGGAACAGTCCAACCTTTTTGAGTTGCTAATGCAGCCACTTGACCCGCAATCATTTCACGGCGTTTTGTTTGTTCTGCAACGACAAATACTTCTTCTAATTGTGATTCATAGGTTGCTGCCGATTTAATTTCAATATCTTTACCTAAAAAACGATGTCCGCGTGATGTGCGTCCTGTCTCAACATCTAAAATTTGGAATGGCACGACTGTTTCACCGTATAAAGCAACGATCCAGTGAATTGGACGAATGTATTTAACATGGTGATTAGCCCAATGCATGTTAACTGGGAAATTTAAACCTAAGACAATTTTGTCCCATTCTTTTAAAAGTTCGGTTGTCGAAACACCCGTTGTTTTTTTCAAAACAAACACATATTCCGTCCCTTTCACTTCTTTAAAGTAGATGTCATCTGTTGAGACACCTTGACCTCTTACAAAACCTTGTGCTGCGCGTGACCACTCGCCGTTTTCATCTAAAGCTGTCTTTTTAGCAGGTCCTCGCACCTCATCTTCACGGTCAGCTTGTGATTCTGCAACGGCTTGCACTGTCACTGCTAAACGACGTGGTGTTGAATAAGATGATACTTCGCCATGTTCTAATCCTTGTTCTGTTAACCATGCTTGTACATGTTCTTTCAATTGAATTTCAGAAGCTTGCACATATTTTGCAGGCATTTCTTCTAAACCAATTTCTAATAAAATATCTTGTGTCATCTGCTTAATCCTCCTTTTTCAACATTGGGAAGCCCAATTTTTCACGTTCAGCGACATACGTTTTAGCAACGCCGCGTGCTAGTTTACGAATACGGCCAATGTAATTCGCGCGTTCTGTGACAGAAACTGCACCACGAGCATCAAGCAAGTTGAATGTGTGTGAACATTTTAAAATATAATCATAGGCTGGGTGTACTAAACCTAATTCTAATTGTGCTAATGCCTCTTGTTCAAAGGTCGTAAAGTTTTCTAATAACATCTCTTGATTAGATGTTTCAAATGCATATTTCGAATGCTCATACTCTGCTTGGCCAAACAACATACGATATGTGACACCATTGTTCCATTCTAATTCAAAAACACTTTCTTTTTCTTGAATATACGAAGCAAGACGTTCAATTCCATAAGTAATTTCACTTGTAACAGGTGAACATTCTAAACCACCCACTTGTTGGAAATAAGTGAATTGAGTGATTTCCATACCATCTAACCAAACTTCCCAACCTAAACCAGCACAACCCATTGACGGATTTTCCCAGTTATCTTCAACAAAACGAATATCATGTTTAAGCGGATCAATACCGATTGCTTCCAACGAACCTAAATACAATTCTTGAATATTATCTGGTGATGGTTTAATGACCACTTGGAATTGGTGATGTTGGAATAAACGGTTAGGGTTTTCACCATAACGACCGTCATCAGGACGACGTGATGGTTCTACATAACAAGCTGCCCAAGGTTCTGGTCCGATTGCACGTAAAAAAGTATACGGACTCATTGTTCCGGCCCCTTTTTCTACATCGTATGATTGTAATAATAAGCAATTTTGTTCTGCCCAATAAGCTTGCAGTGTTTGAATCATTGTTTGTACGTTCATTTCACATTCTCCTTTTAGCTTTTTTTCGCATTGTTTGAATAAGCACAAAAAAACGTCCCTATGCTAATCACAATGACTAACATAGGGACGATAAATATCGCGGTTCCACCCTACTTGATGATTTTACAATCATCCACCTCAAGAAAATAAGCTCCAAGCTGCCTTCACAAATGCCGTATTATATGGTTCCCACTAGCCCATACTCACTTCAACCGGTTCAGTTTGCTACTACTGCTCTTCATTGCTTTATATACTTCTATAAAGATACTGTAAATAGTGGTTTTTGTCAAGAATTTCACTGTCAATAATCAGGTTGTTCCGCCATCTTTTTTCTGTAAATCAGTACTCCAAGTTGACATTTGTTTTAAAAAGCGTTTGGTTTTTAAATTTAATCCTGAAACTTCATCATAATAAGCATCAATTGCACGTTGCACTTCATCTGTCGTCGCTTGATTAACATCAATTTTGCCAATACGGCTAAAATCTAATAAATAATATAATCGCAGGAGATAAACTACTTTATCCGATAAATGCATTCGATGAGGATCATCCTCAAAACAACGTTGCGTAATCAAACCATTATTTTTAATGGAGAGATCAAACGGCCCTTCCGTATCACCTGTAAGTACACACCCTCGCAGCTCTGGATAATGCCCTAACGTATTCAGCATTTTCATTTCAAAAATTTGAGACAATACTTGCGCATCTTCACCCGCATTCATGCTCTCTAACACCTGATAAATTAATTGAAAAAGCGCTTGATTAGGTTCACGTTCCTCAACGGCCTTGTCCAATAAATCAACACAATAAGAACCATACGCTGTTGTGAAAATATCACTAGCTATCGTTGGGAATCGTTCGATTACTTCACCTTGTTGCAAAGTACCCAAACCTTTATTTCCAAAAAACATGAATTCTCCATAGGTAAACAACTGTGTGGCTGCAGCAATGCGGCTGTTACTTTTTTTTGCCCCACGTGCAACCAGGCTGATTTTCCCAAACTCTTTTGTATAGAGCCGAATGATTTTATCTGATTCACGGTAATCCATCACGCGAATAATTAATCCTTCACATCGTTCCATTTTTAACGCCCCCGTTTACAACCCTACCAATTTCATATTTTCAAACTGTCTCGTTTCTAGTCCTGTCACTGTTAAACCAATCAAACGCACCGGTCGTTGTTCCCACATTTCTTCAAAAATTTGCATCCCATAAAAATAAAGTTCATGACTTTCAGTCAAACGCATTGGCAAAGTTAAACGACGTGTTTGAGTCGTGAAATCATTATATCTAATTTTCAAAACAATCGTCTGTGCACTCATCTGCTTATCAACCAAGGTTTTTGAAATTCTTTGTGAGAAAGAGCGTAAAGCTAATTGTAACTCCACTTCATCAACTACATCTGCGGCAAAGGTTGTTTCACGTCCAAACGATTTACGTGTACGTTGTGAGCGAACTGGCGAGTCATCAATACCTCTAACTAATCGATAGAGTTGGTACCCTCTTTTTTTAAACTGTATGATTAAATCCCATTCTGACCATTGATATAAATCGGCACCTGTATGAATGCCTAGTGTGTGCATTTTTTCAGCAGTTACATGACCCACACCATAAAAAGCATCTATCGGTAAGGCTGCGATAAAAGCAAGTGCTTTTTCTGGCGTAATCACTGTTCTACCTGCTGGCTTTTTATAATCAGATGCCATCTTAGCGATAAATTTATTGTAGGAGACCCCTGCTGATGCTGTCAGTTGCAATTCATCATAAATGGTCGCTTGAATCTTTTGCGCTAACCGGCTAGCCGAAGGTTCGTTTATTTTATTAACTGTTACATCAAGATAAGCTTCATCTAATGATAACGGTTCTATTTCATCCGTAAAACGATGGAATATTTCATGAATTTTGACCGATATTTCTTGATATCGCGACATTCGTGGGGAGATAAAAACCGCTTGTGGACAAAGTTTCAACGCTTCAACACTCGGCATCGCTGAGTGAATGCCGAACTTTCTCGCTTCGTAAGAGGCTGTTGCTACAACGCCTCGTTTTGAAACACGTGGATCACTAGCTATCACAACAGGCTTCCCTTTTAATGATGGCAAATCACGCTGTTCTACTTGTGCATAAAAAGCGTCCATATCAATATGAATAATTTTACGTTTCGTTTCCACTCTATCACCTCCCCAAACAGAACATCTGTTCTATTTCAGTTTAGCACCAAAGTTCGTAAAAGTATATCGATAGAGCTAGATATTTCCATTTATTTTTTCAAGAAAAAGGGTTTTGCAATCCATTCCACAGTACGTGGGAAAAGCGAGTGTAATCGAGCGCCTAAAGCCATTGTAAACGGCAAAGTCAATTCTCTTTTACGCTTGCCAATCAGCTTAATCATTTTAGACGCAACTACTTCTGGTTGTAAGCTAAAACGCGCGACATCTTTTAAATAAGTCCCCTCTTTATCTGCAATATCAAAAAATGGGGTTGTAATCGGGCCGGGATTAATTGTTGTCACAAAAATATTATCGGCCGCTACTTCCATCCGCAACGCATTAGCATAACCGATCACAGCAAATTTACTCGCAGCATATGCACTTGTTTTCGGTGTCGCTAGCTTGCCTGCTACAGAGGCTACCATCATAATATGACCTGCTTGTTGCGCTTTAAAACGTGGCAATAAAAGTTGATTGATATGAATCCCCCCACTAACATTGGTTAACAACATACCTTCCACGCTTTTAATTGGTGTTTTTTCCGCTAATTCAAATAAACCAAAACCAGCACAATGAATCACCCCATCAATTCTTGGGAATTTTTCTAGAATACTCGTTATTGTTATTTTAACAGCATCGGAGTTACTTACATCACAGGTATAAACATACCCTTTAGCAGGATAATCTTCTACTAGTTTTGTCATCGTTTCGATACGTCGTGCCAACAAAATAACCGTGTCTCCCTGTTTTAAAAGCTGACTTGCTATTTCAAAACCAACACCGCTAGATGCCCCTGTCACAATAATTGTACGTTCCATCTTAAACCTCCCTTAACCATTAAATAGACAACCCTACTTTTTACTTTTGATAAGGTATCTCGAACGTTGAAAAGTCATCTGCAATATCTGTATTTTCAAAAACACTTCGCGCTTCTTGCGCCAGTTTTTTCAAGTCATCAAACATATAACGCGATGAAATATGAGTCAAAATAAGGTGTGTTACATTAGCTTTAAGTGCGATTGTTGCTGCTTGAGTTGTTGACGAATGATAGTAAGCGCGGGCCATTTTACTTTTATCAGCTTCAAATGTTGCTTCGTGAACTAAAACGTTCGCACCTTGCGCTAATTTAACAGATGTGTCGGTTGGACGCGTATCTCCTAGAATGGTAACAATCCGCCCTTTAATGGAAGGAGCTACAAAATCTTTACCTGAGATAACTGAACCGTCTTCAAGCGTCACATCGCCACCGTCTTTAATTACTTTAAATACAGGGCCTGGTTTAACGCCAAGTTTTGTTAACCCTGCAACATCTAATTTCCCTACTTTATCACGTTCTTCGATTCTAAAGCCGTAACTATCGATTCCATGACTGAGCAGTGCTGTTTCGACTTTAAATTGTTCATCTTCAAAAATAACACCTGGTTGCATTTCCTCAATGATCAACGGATACGATAAGTGTGTTTGAGACACTTTCAAACTTGTCTCAATAAAAGCACGAATTCCTTTAGGGCCATAGACTGTTAACGCTGTGTCCCCGCCTTGGAATGAACGACTACTTAACAAGCCAGGCAAACCAAAAATATGATCGCCGTGTAAATGTGTAATGAATATTTTTTCGATTTTCCCTGGTTTTAAAGAACTCTTCAATAATTGATGCTGTGTTGCTTCTCCACAATCAAATAGCCACCAAACACTGCGTTCATCCAATAATTGTAACGCAATAGCTGTGACGTTACGTGTTTTCGCTGGTACACCTGCTCCTGTACCCAAAAAAGTCAGTTCCATTTTTATGCCTCGTTTCTATCACTGTTATTTTTTATTCATTCAATTAAATGATTATTTATATCAGATTCATAAATTATTTATCACATCTAAACACCCTAAAAGGTGTACCACTTATTTTACCATAATATTAGCTAACTGATTATATTATCGACCAATTTTACAATTTAAAAAAACCCGTACTTTCTAGTATCTCAACGAAAAATCAGATTTCTCTAAAAATTATCGATTCACTTACTATACCACTTTTAGCTTTCGTGTTATATTAGTAGGTGCAAGCAAAAACGCATCTAAATGAGAATGAAAGAAGGCTTATCAATATGACAACTATAAAAGAAGAAACAACGCTTATAACGATATTTGGTGGCACAGGAGATTTAGCTAACCGAAAATTATATCCGGCAATCTACCGTTTGTATGCAAAAGGATTTTTAAAAGAAAACTTCGCAGTTATCGGAACAGCGCGTCGTCAGTTAACTAATGAGTTATTCAGACAACAGGTCGCTTCTTCCATTACGTCAATTGCCGACAAATCGCAAATCCAAGAATTTGTTTCACACTTTTATTACCGTTCACATGATGTTACTAACCAAGAATCATACAAAGTATTACTTGATTTATCAAACGAACTCGATTCAAAATATAGCCTCAAGGGCAATCGTATCTTTTTCCTTGCGATGGCACCGACTTTCTTTAATGAAATTGCGGTCCGTTTAAAATCTGAAGGTCTTGTAGATACAGAGGGTTACCAACGTTTAATGATTGAAAAACCATTTGGTCATAATCTTGAATCCGCACAGGAACTAAATGATGCCTTAGGTCTTGCGTTTAACGAAAATCAAATTTATCGCATCGACCATTATTTAGGTAAAGAGATGGTTCAAAATGTATCAGCTATTCGTTTCGCAAACCCAATGATTGAAGCGCTATGGAATAATCGTCACATCAGCAACATCCAAGTGACTTTAGCTGAAGAATTAGGTGTGGAAGAGCGTGGTGGTTATTATGACAACAGTGGCGCTTTACGTGACATGTTCCAAAATCACATTTTACAAGTTGTTTCACTGGTTTTAATGGATTACCCTCTTTCATTAGACAAGTCAGATATTCGTGCTGAAAAAGTTCGTCTATTACGCTCGTTTGATGTACCTGAAGTTGATGAAGTGAACAATTTCTTCGTCCCTGGCCAATATGATGCGAATCCTGAAGATGCGACTAAGTACAAAGCTTATCGTTCTGAGGATAACGTTGATCCTAAATCAACAACAGAGACTTTTGTCGCTGGAAAACTCACTTCTCATAGTGATCGTTGGAACGGTGTACCGATATATATCCGTACAGGGAAACGTCTTGAAACGAAGAAAACAAGTATTGTGATTGAATTCAAAAATGACCGCCCTAACTTGTTTGATGATTCAAATGAACAAATCAGCAATACACTTGTGATAGAAATTGCTCCAAACGAAAGCATTTCACTCAATATCAATGTAAAAGTACCTGGACAAGGCTTGGTTACACAACCAACTGTATTACAAACATCAGCTGACTCAGTTGATCCTAATGCACCAGAAGCGTATGAAAAAGTTATTCATGATTGTTTACGTGGTGACGCAACTTACTTCTCTCATTGGGATGAAGTAGCACTTTCATGGCAACTTGTTGATCGTATTTACGAAGGTTGGGCAACACATCCAACATCGTTACCAAACTATGCATCTGGTAGCACAGGACCTGAAGCTGCTAATGAATTGTTAGCAAAAGACGGTTTTAAATGGTACCCATTATCTTAAAACTTAAAAGAGCCACAAAGCAAATTATGCTTTGTGGCTTTCTGTTACATCATTTTATCCTTGGTATTGTGAAAGGGTTCGTTAGCTAAAAGAGATAACTTCATTTTCTGTTGCATGTAGCCAATGCCTCCTAAACCAACTAATGGGTATTCAACCCAATTCGCTTCGTCTTCTGTCATAAAAGCCTTCACAAATTTAATGAACTTTTCTCCACCAAAAAGATAGATTGATTGTTCAGGTTCTTTTAATTTTAACCATTGTGCTTTTAATTGTGATGCTTGGATTGTATTCTTATTTATACCACTGGCATTAAAGCGTACATCATAGGTTTCTGTTAATACTTTATCTAACTCAACTAAACCATAATAAGGTGATAAAATCAGTACTGTTTCGGTTGTTAAAAAATGCTTTGTATAGTCACGACATAATCGATGAAAAGTACCTGTGTAAACATCACTTGCTTTAGTAGGTACTGTTTCAACTGTTTTATCCCAACACTTCGGTTTACCACTGGCAATTATCACTGTCATACGACGTCCTCTGGCAATGGGTAGTACCAATAAATAATATCTTTGTCGCAATAATCTAACTCAAAACCGCTTTTTTGTAACACATGTTTGGATGCAAGGTTGTATGTAAAACACTTCGCTGTAATACGTGTCATTT
>NZ_JAFYUW010000032.1:0-19297 GCF_017549435.1 Brochothrix sp. | reverse complement strand
TCAACTTGTATTTGATAACTTAAAATTAACAGATATACCCCAATAAAGAAAGCGCTTTCGAATTAAAGTAATAACTTACATTTGACGAAAAAAATTTCGTCACAATATACTAACAAAGTGACAATGGATTGGTACATCAACATAAGGAGTAGTACTCTAAGTAATTAACAGAAGGAGTGGTACATCTACATAAGGAGTGGTGTGTTACTTCAACATAAGGAGTGGTACTTCAACATAAGGAGTGGTACTCGCTGTCGCTCCGTCCCATACTACTCTCGTAAAGCGAATGAATTCGCTACGATATTAGCACCCATACTGTTCTCGTAAAACGGATAAATCCGCTACGATATTAGCAAAGGAGTGGTACTCGCTTGCGCTCCGTCCCATACTGTCTTTGTAAGCTCATTTCTTCGCAACAACGTCAGTATTATCTTTCAATGCCGGATGCTTTTAAATAATTTAAAATGAGTAGTTCTAACAAAACGTTAAATGGGATTCTTGAGGACATATCAATTTCACCATAATAACAATTAGTGACTGCTGCTGTCATTGTTAATGTACTTAGTTTCTCCAAACTGCTGTTTTCACAGCCAATCAATGCCAAAACGGGTACTTTATTAGCTTTCAATGCTTTTGCATAGGCTAAAACATGGGGTGTTTCTCCTGAATATGAAATGATAATGGCTAAATCTTTTTTTGTAAGGTTGCGTGCAACAATATCTAATTCATCCCAATCTCCTCGGGCGGAGCTTGTTTTGCCTGCAAATGTTAATTTACGGCTTGCTTCCATACATGTTGGGAGCGAGGCACCGACTCCGAAAAATTCGATTGCCTGACTTTTGATAAGGTAATTAGTCGCTTGGTTTAATTTTTCTTCTGATAGACGGGCTAATGTTTTTTCAATTTCTGTCTGTATACGTTGAACTTGATGTGTCAGTGATTCAGTGCGAACATCCATAATAGTTTCACTTTCGTTATTTTCAAGTGCTTGAGCCACTGCATATTTGAATTGTTGAAACCCTTCAAAACCTAACTGTTTACAACAACGGCTGATTGTCGCTGTTGAAATAAATAGTCGCTTCGAAATCGAATCAATTGTGCTTTTAACGAACAACTCAGGAGATGCTATCACATCATTTAAAAAGGTTGTTTCCAATTGACTAAGATGCCCTTTGTGCTGTTCTAATTTTTTTACTAGTATATTCATTGCACGTCTCTCCCTACCTATCAAGTATCTGTTACTTATATCATATCATTTTAGACAGTCTATCTTAAATTACTTTTTATCATTCTACAAAAAAATAGTGAAACTATCATCATTTGTTTATTAAAAGCTTATTATCTCTACTCACAAATATTTTTTATTTCTGTATAATAAAAGATGGGAGGCGATTAACTATGAATTTAACGATTGTTCCAATACTAAGTATCATCGTCTGGTATTTCGCTATTAAAGAATTATCGAAATCAGAGCATAAACAAAACATACGCAGGGTAATAATTTTAACAGCTGCCGGCACACTTCTTACGTCTGTGCTAACTGTATCACTTTTTCAACACTTATTTTTATAATTTTAACAGAGCTTTTTCAAAACGAAAAGGCTTTTTTCATCTACGATCTAAAAGAAGTAATGGCGAGTCCTATCAGAATAAGCAGAAAGATTATTTTAAAATTTAATTGTGATAGTTTCTTTCCCATCAAAAAATTAACGCCACAATAAATTATAATTGAAAGATATAATATTTGTAAAAAACAATGCATTTGACTCCTCCTTTGCGCTAACTCCAGTATACCTTAATTAAATCATTATTTTTCTTCCTTGAGTTAACGTTAAAAATCAAACAGTATCATTAAAGGGCGGCCATTCCTTTTTACAAATCTACTTATGCTCAATAAATAATTAACCTTAAAAAAAACTTACAAAAAAGCTAATTTCCCATCGATCATTATCGATGAAAAATCAGCTTTTTTGTTCTTCCCCCACTTTAAACTAAGGAAAAGTGTATTCTATTACGATTAATTTTCAAAGCTCACGTTATGATGGACTTTTTGTACATCTTCCAGCTCTTCAAGTGCATCGATTAGTTTTTCAAAAGTAACGATGTCTTCTTCAGATAAAGATACTTCATTTTGAGCAATCATCTCAACTTCAGCAACTGTGAATTCAGTAACACCGTCGGCTTTTAAAGCTTCTTGAACACTGTGGAAATCCTCTGGTTCTGCATATACAATCACTTGATCTCCTTCAGTCATCACATCGCGGATTTCAAGATCTTGTTCTAATAACATTTCAAAAATCGCATCGGCTTCCTTACCTTCGAAACCAAATACAGCTGTGTTATCAAACATGTAAGCAACTGCTCCAGAAACACCCATGTTTCCACCATTTTTACCAAAAGCAGAACGAACTTCCGCTGCTGTACGGTTGACATTGTTTGTTAACGTATCAACAATAACCATAGCGCCGTTTGGTCCAAAACCTTCGTAGCGTAATTCAGAGTATGTTTCATCACTTGAACCTTTTGCTTTTTCAATTGCGCGGTCCATGACGTGTTTTGGAACGTTATATGTTTTTGCACGTTCCATTACCGATTGTAATTTACGGTTTGTTTTCGGATCAGGATCACCTTGTTTAGCTGCTACATAAATTTCAACACCAAATTTAGCGAAAACCTTACTGCTTGTTGCTTCTTTTGCTGCTTTTTTATCTTTTATATTTGCCCATTTACGACCCATTATTTCACATCTCTTCCATTGTTTTGTCTATTCAATTATAAGCTAAATAACGTCATTTGTTAAGTTTTATTTTAGTCCTTTACTAGTCGCTACATCCTGTAATTTTTGTCCAGTTAGACGATAAGTAGTCCAATCGCTCATTTGTTCTGCGCCCAGTGCCAAATAAAAATCAATACTTGGCTGATTCCAATCCAAACAGCACCATTCCAAACGACCGCAACCACGCTCAACTGTTAATTGTGCTAAATGTTCAATAAAGGCTTTGCCAAAACGTTTACCTCGATACTCTGGTAAAACATAAAGGTCTTCTAAATAAATACCAGCCTTGCCTAAAAATGTCGAAAAATTATGGAAAAATAGCGCAAACCCAACGGCTTCACCCTTATATTCCCCGATGATGACTTCTGCGGCTTTTTTATCAAATAACCACTCTGTTAACAACGCTTCAGTTGCAACAACTTCGTTTGCCATTTTTTCATACTCCGCTAAGCCTTTGATAAACGTCAGAACCAAGCCAACATCTTCTCTTTGTGCTGTTCTAAAAATCAGTTCACTGTTACTCATCTTGTCCTAACCCCTTTTGCTTTTTATTCTATCATTTATTTCAAAGATAGCTCTCTCAATAGAATAACAGATAGGATTAATTTTGCCCATATTCACCATCAAAAACAGCCATTTCAACAACAATTAACTCGTTACTAAAACAACTGTTTCGCTTAAGTTATACTAACGTATTCATCAATTGTTCAGATACACCCTCCTCTAGCGCTACTTCTCTTATCGTTTTCCCAGAAGAAAGTGCACGTTTTGTAATGCTTGCTGCTTCTGCATAACCGACTGTTTCAGAAAGTGACGTCGATAAATACATACTTTGTTCAAGTAGTTCCTTACAACGTGCTTCATTGGCAACAATATCCATCAAACAATTATCAACAAAGGTTGTTATACTCTTTTCAAGTAAATTGAATGACTCTAATAATTTATAAAAAATAACAGGTTCAAAGGCATTCAACTCTAATTGTCCACCTTCTGCTGCCATCGTTATAGTGACATTATTGCCTATTACTACAAAAGCGCATTGATTCACAATTTCTGGTATCACAGGATTAATCTTCCCTGGCATAATTGATGAGCCATTTTGCTTCACTGGAATAATTAACTCGCCAATCCCAGCTCGGGGGCCTGATGATAACAACCGTATATCATTCGCAATTTTGGATAAACTGACTGCCGCTACTTTTAATGTATCACTGAGTGCAACATACCCTTCAATATTTTGTGTGCCATCTATTAAATCTTCAGCAATTGTTAATGACTCACCACTTAGCGCACATAAAATCGGTAATAACTTAGCACTGAATTGTGGATGTGTTGTAATCCCCGTTCCAATCGCTGTACCACCCATATTAAGTGTACACAATTCTATTTTAACCTGTTTCAAGCGTTTTAGATTACGTTTCATTACCGAGTAATACGCATGAAATTCATCGCCTAAAGTTAACGGTACAGCATCACTTAACTGCGTACGACCAATTTTTTTAATTGTTTTAAACTGATCTGCTTTTTGACTAAATACCTCAATTAAACGTTCAAGGGCTACTTCTAACCCACGCATTTTCTTCAAAAATGTCAGTTTTCCTGCGGTTGGATAAACATCGTTAGTAGACTGACCTTTATTTACATCATCAATAGGGTGAACGATAGAATAGTCACCTTTGACACCTCCCAGCAATTCAATCGCACGATTAGCCAACACTTCATTCATATTCATGTGACTACTTGTCCCTGCACCACCTTGCAATGGATCTACGATAAAGTGATCATGAAATGCACCAGCGATTACTTCATTGGCTGCATCTACAATTGCTCCAGCAACATTAACTTCTATCATGCCCAGTTCAGCATTTGCTAATGCGGCTGCTTTCTTTATTTCAGCAAGACTGATGATAAAATCAGTCTCCAATAACTCACCTGTAATATTAAAATTGTTTTTAGCTCGGGCAGCATTCACACCATAATACGCTGTTTCTGGAATATTTAACACACCAACGCTGTCACTCTCTTGTCTAAACATCGTCTTCCCCCTCAAACAAAATTGTTTTAACCACTTATCGCACTTATTGTTAGCGCTTACATTTATAAGTAAATTAACAAGTACTTCCACTATTAATTTTAACATAGAGCTATTAAATTATGTACAAGAAGTGTCCGAAAAACACAGATAATACATACAAAAAAACAGTAATCCTTAAATGGATTGCTGCTTTTTAGTTTTCATGTCAATTACTTATCAAACCATTCGTTATAATGTGACCCCTTTGGATTATACATGAATTTAAAATGATGTTTTTTGGCTAACTTTTCACTTTTTTGTTTATCTTTAAATGAGACAACAAACACTTCAACGTGTTCTTTTTGTCGTATACGTTCTAAACGTTTAATCTGTTGCTGCGCCCAGTCATCTTGTTGTAGTTCAGTATAATTAAAATCTTCCCACATGATAAAATCGACATACGGTGCCGTTGCTTTTTCTAGTGTATCGAAGCCCCAATTTTGTCCGATTAATAATTTTGGTTGCTGTTTTTTCAATGTCTTTAAAACATTAACCATCCCAGCCCGATAAGCTTTTTGCTGTTTTGATGGCACAAAATCATCAATGTTACCAACCGTATCAAAAAAGACACCATCTAAACCTTTTTTTATCACTTGCTGTTGGACTTCTTTTATCAACAACTCTTGATAATGTTTCGAGGTCATGTTCACAAGATAAGAGTCCCATTCTTTAAAATACTTTTTCTTTTTAGCTTTATCATAATAAAAATCTTCTTTTTGCATTTTCTTATAAAACGCTTTATTCCAACGATCTACCTCCATCGCATTCACATAGCCAAATACAAGTGTCCCTTGTTTTTGCATTTTTTTAATGGCTGCTTTATTCATCTCCAAAGGTTCAATCACCATCATATCAATATTTTTGGCCTTCTTCATCATCTGTGGTGTCTCTTTATCAAGATAATAGCGATAAGACGATACGTTTGCTAACTGTTTAGCTTGCGCTGCCGTAGATCCCACAATGACTAAACACAATACTATTATGACCGTGAAAAAAACTTGTTTTTTCATTTTATGCTCCCCCTTATAACGCTTTAAAAATCAACTTATTCCCTTACTCTATCATACCCTTTTTCTGTAAGACTTTCTAAATTTAAATGATTTAAGTTGCTTTATTTTAGTTTAGTTGCTAAACTAAACTCATGAAACCAATACAAACGCGTACCCTCGCATTAGGGCAAATGATACACCACCTCTGTTTATTAGAAAAACAACCCTTTGATGTTCCAGAAATTGGCTTAGTCACACCCAGCGAGTTTCACTTAATAGATGCTTTAAATAACCAACCAAAAACTGGAAAGGAATTATGTCAAAATTTACAAATTACTAAAGGCGCTGTTTCACAACTGACTGAACGCCTCATATCAAAAGGGTGGTTAATACAAACACCTTCACCAACTGACAAACGCAGCGTACTGTATTCATTAACCGAAAGTGGTAAAAAAATTGCAGTCGCTCACTTTGCTATTGCTCAACAGTTTCATCATCATTTAACGACCCAATTCTCATCAGCTGACATGCAAACAATCGATGCTGGCTTTAAGACTTTGGCAGATTACTTAAAAACTTTATTGGAGGAAAATAGCAATGACTAAAAATAAAATCATGCTCATAGGTGGACACGGTCATGTAGGGCGTATTATTACAAAAAATTTAGCTCCTCATTTTCCCGAGCAATTAATCATTGCCGGTCGTAATCGTCGGACAATGGAGCAATTTGTTGCTGACTCACAATTACCGCTTCAAGTAGCTGAATTTGATATTACACAGCCGATCGATGACACACTTTTCACTGATGTTAAACTTGTTGTGGTATGTATTGATCAGGTGACAACAGACTTTGTATCTTACTGTAATAATGCTGGCATAGATTATATTGATGTAACTGCCAATACCGCTTTTTATAAGCAGTTAGCTGTCTTACCTCTTACAGAAAAATCAGCTGTTGTATATAGTGTGGGATTGGCACCTGGTTTGACTAACTTAATGTTAGCAAAATTGTATGAAAATGCGCCTTCTTTCCAAAGGGCAGATATAAAAGTACAACTTGGCTTAGCTGATGCACATGGAGATGCTGCGATTGATTGGACTTTAAATCAGCTCAATGAGACATACACATTACGTGGGGAGAAAAACCCACTCAAAACTTTTTCCAAGCGACGTTTACTTGAGCTAGGTAAAACAAAGCAACCTGTTTACCTGTTTAATTTTTCAGACCAGCATACCTTACGTGACCAGTTCCCTAATCGTAGGATTACTACTTATCTTGGCTTTGACTCGAGAGTTGTCACTGGCTTAATGCACCAAATGCAAAAATGGCGCTTATTGCCGCTACTTAATCGACCGTTTATTTTTAAGAGTGTCAAAAAAATGATGACCGCGAAAGTCATCGGAAGCGATGCTTTTTATGCACAAGTTGCAACCTATGATAAAAATGATCAGTTGTTACAGCAACTGACTGTCACTGGACATGATGAAGCGCGTGCTACTGGTTTGATTGCTGCTTTCTTGATAAAAAAAGTTTATGCAACAAAAGACCCTGCTGGCTTTGTCCAAATCGATCATTATTGTTCGTTTGATGACGTTGTAGAAGCTATTCCTGAACTGACCGTGCTTTAATTTTATTGGTAGAAACAAGAGTCCAAGCGTTGTGTGTACTTTTAGTTGTAGCTAGTAGTAAAAAACACCCGTCCTTTTATGAGACGGGTGTTCGTTTTTTATTCAGTGACTGTGACAACCATTGATTTACTCGTATTACCTTTTACATCGCTATTTATTAAATGTAAAATGGGTTGATTCAATGAAACGTTAGTGCTTAGCTTAAAAAATCCGTTATCATCAGAATGTACTTCAATCAATTGCTCTTTGGTTGGTGTCATTAATCTTACAGTCGTATTTGGTTCTGCTTTCCCTGAAATATTAATCGTATTTCTATGGAATGACGTACTTGTTATTTTTATTTGCGCTGGTGGTGTCACATCTGTATTAACAACTGAGATGTCATGATAATACATTTGCGTATAAGTTCTACCTAATAGATTATACACCGTCATTTTAGTTCCAAAAAACACGCTCAACTCACCTGTTTTTGTTGCTTTTACCGCTAAAGATTGAGCAACTTTTCCAGTTGTTTTTTGCGTCTCTTCTTTCATCGCTGTACCAATACCATATCTGTTTTGTGACTCACTCCACTCCAACGGATTGGGGTTAAGCGTATTGAAACTCAATTGATACTCCTCTCCGGAAACTGCTAGAATCTCTTGTTTGAGATAAGCACCGATCCCCGCAGATTGTGTATAAAACCGAATTCCTCCGTTATTCATTTTAGAGATAGCACCACGATAAGTGCTGTAATTTGAAATGTCAGTTGCGAATTCTATTTCATTATTTTTACTGTTTTTACTTACAGTTGTTGCTTTATAATTCTTGCCATCCCCACTTGTTTGCCAGTTTGAAATACCTGTTTTCGAGTCATTAATTTTCAAATCAGTATTCAAGAGCAAATTTTCTGTAGGTGCTAGTGTGGCTGGTAACGGTTTTATTAACGCAGCTGTTTTTAAAAAGTGACGCACTTTATCTTTATAGGCTTGACCACCTACTGCTAAATTTTGTGCGTGTGCCGCTCCAACTACTTCTAGCTGTTCTTTATAACCAGAAGCTGCTTCATATAATTCATCTTTCGCCTTTGGAGGTATAAAACCATCACTTGTTCCGTGAATAAATAATTTTGGCACGGATGAATGTTCGACCGCTTTAAGTGGTGAAATATCGAATAAATCAACTTTCAAAATAGGTTTCACATGCTTTTCATTCAAATTATCCACCAAACGATCTTCATAGGCATACCAATCAACGAGATTGACGATTGGGATATATTGTAAACGTGAGGTTAAAATACGCATAACATCGTGTGCTTGATCAGAAATCGTAGCATAACCACAGTCTTCAATTATGGCTTCAATATCTAACGTTGGACTAATCACATCCTGAGACATCATCACCGTTGCTGCTCCCATTGATACGCCCATCAACACAAATTTTTGTTGTGGGTTTTTGGCTTGTTCTTGTAAAAGCCAAGCGTTTAAATCATTTTTTTCATATGCGCCAAATGTAATATATGTGCCTTCACTTGCACCACTAGCACGAGAATCCGGTATTAACACATTATAACCTTCGTCACTTAAAAATTGTGCTTCCTTCATAACATTCATTGGATTAGAGCGATAACCATGGTGAACTAGCGCTGTCTTATCTGATTTATTATCGATGTAGAAGGCATGTAACTTAATATTTGAATGTGTTGTTTCATCATATACTGTTAAGTATCGATCACTTTTATTCGTTAACCCTTCAAACCATTTACTCTGTTGGATTTTGCCTAGAAAGCCAAAAAAATCAGCCACTTTAATTGTCGGATTATCACGCTTAGTTGTAATTTCGAATGCGAGTTCCGCAAGAGTATCTGTTAAGTAATTAATAGCTTTAGTAGTGGGTTTACCACTACGAGTTAACGTTAATTCACCCTCAATCTCATTTTCTAGATAGTCTTCAATGTTATTTATAAGTGCTTGTTCATTTTTTGGTAATTCTTTTCGTTCTGCTAGTGTTTTAATTTCAAAATTATCAGTCGTTTTCTCACTTGTTGCAGCATTTGCATTCGCAGTAAAAACAACAGTATTACCCACAATTAATAAGATTGAAAGTGCTACTAATACTAACTTTTTCATTTCTTCATTCCTCTCATTATGTATCAGGCAATTCTTGCCATCCTCTTTTTAAATTAACATATGAGAGGGTACTCAACGAGCCACTTTTTTGTTGTTAAAACTGCTCATTTTGCGCTTGTTTTTCAATAAAAATCATGCTGAAACGCTTAGGCATCGTATTCCTTGTCAACTATCACCCGTAACTGCCTTTCTTTTATTGGTTAAGAATACACTGGGAATAAAAATAAGTACCAATACCACTGCTGAAATGAGGAATCCTGCTTGGTAGCTTTTTAATTCGGCTATTAATGTTGGCTGTAATCCTTGCATCATTGTAGCAACACTTGTCGCAATTAAAGCTGTTCCAAAACTGGCACCCAAATTCTCAATAATTGTTATCCCAACACCTGCCTCAGGCAACTGCTTACTACTTAGACCCGTGTAAGCATCGCTCATTAGAGGCAAATTAATCCCACCAAAACTGGTCCCACGAATAAAGAGCAAGATAACAATCCAAACCATACTCGTGTTAGCTGTAATAAACACCAACGGGATTGACCCAATAAGTGCAATAGCCAGACTTACCAGCACCACATACTTCGCTCCAATTTTATCAATCAGCTTTCCAATCAACGGGCGTGTCACAAGCATTCCTATCCCTTGTGGCATTAATGCGAGAGCCGCTTGACTGGGCGTAAACTGATGAATAGTAATAAAAAAGAGTGGCAAAATTAACATGGGTCCCATAATGGCAATGTTAGCAAGAAACAAACCACTGCTAGCTGCTAAATAAGTTTTATGTTTAAACAAGCTAAGCGGCAACACCGTTTGATTTTTGCGGATTTTATTATAACTAACATACACAACGATTAAAATGATACCGATGCTGAGCCATAGTATGGTTTGTTTATTATTAAACGACGCTTCATCTGCGGCTTTCGTAATCCCATAAATGAGCGCTATACTCATTAATGCTAGCGTTAAGATGCCAAAAACATCAAGTTTACTTTGCTTGTTGAAAGGCTCAAAAGGCGGAATAAATTTTAACATCAACGGTACTGCGATGAGAACAATAAAAATATTAATGAAAAAAATCCAATGCCACGATGCTCCTTGTACGATAAAACCTCCCAAAACAGGTCCTAGTATAGGCCCTAATATCATCGGTGTACTCACAATTGCCATCACACGACCGAGGTTTTCTTGGCCCGCGGTTTTAACTAATAGCGTCATCATCAACGTCGTGATGATACCTGCACTAAACCCTTGTAGTAACCTCAAAATAATAAAACTGTAAACGTTCCAGCTAAAACCGATTAAAAATGATAGGAGCCCAAATGCTATCACTGCGCCAATAAAGATACGTTTCCCATTGAATTGGTTCATCAACCAACCAGAAATGGGGACAGCGATTGCCAAAGCTAAAACATACCCCGTTACAGACCATTGTAAAATTGCTAATGTGGTATTAAAATCCTTTATTAATGTATCCAAAGCGATATTGACCATTGTTGAATCAAGCATCGGTGCAATCGCTCCTAATGCAATTGCCCATGATGCAGCTAACATAGCTTTTGGTAAACGCTCAACTTTTCGGTGATCTTTCATAATGTTGTTCTCCTTCTTATTCCTATATTGTTTCTCTGTCAACAAAATAATAACAGCGTTTTGTTTCCTTGTCAACAATAAAAAAGAAAAATTAAAAACAGCCATGCTAATTTGAACATGACTGTCTCCTTTAGAGTTAATTAAGCGTTAGGCCTTGTTTTTTAATTTCGTTATCTAAATGTTCATCATACAAGGCGACAAACTTCAATAATTCATTATAGTTGTCTTCTGTTACCTGTTCGAACACAGCACGATCACGTTCTCTAAAATAATCATGTTGCGCTTCATGTATTTGATAAACGGCTTCCCCTTGTTCAGTTAGTCTAAAGTAGATTTCTTTACGATTCCCATCTTTTTGATAACTTTCAATCACTTTTTTATCAACTAATTTTTTTGTAAGCCGACTCAGAGCACCACGTGTCATATAAAGTGCTTCTGCTAAAATCGTTACATTTGGATCCTGCTTTTTTTTTATTGCTTCGATACAATGCACTTCAGAAGACTTGTACCCCTTCAGCTGTTCTTCCATTCGTGACTTGTTTAACCACGCCATCTTATTAAATAAGTCACGTACTTGTTCTGAAACTTGAGCTTCTTTAGACATGCTGTATCCTCTCCCATTATATAATTATGTTTATCATAGCATATTGCAATGGCTTTAGGAAAGCACTTGTTCCCAACGTACTTTGTTACAAAAGAAAACATAATTTTTTCTCAATTATATTATTAATACCCTTTGTATGTTAAGAATTTAACAAATGCATACACACATAAAACCCACGACCATCCAGTAATGCTTCGTGCAACTCTATCTGACACTGGTAAATAATCAGGAGCAAAAAAGCCTAGTAGAACAATAATGCCCGTCACTAACAATAAGACTAAATATTTATTCATTGTATCTCTCCTCGTTAGATTCATCTGATGCTTCATTCTAACATGTTATCTCCACGCTTTCCAAACCAATTATTAATTTCTGTATTAAAAATGTTAACTTTAAGCTTTATTGAAAAAAATCGGCTTAATTATCTACTAAATTAACCCAGATCAGAAAGTTTTAGCTGGGTTTTTATCTAAAAAAACAGCCACAAACGACTGCTTTTAATTCTATAATCGTTTCTTAAGCAACAGCTTAAACATAATATGTGACGCTCCTAGCAATAACACTACGATACTGGTCGTATAAATGGCATAGCCGCTATCATTAAGGAACACTGGTACAGATCCTAAAATCACGGCAATTAATAAACTTCCAAGCATCCCTATTACGGCTGACATACTCTGCTTAACCACCTGTGTTTCTGACTCCCAGTCGTAATTAGCAAATTGATAATTTATAAAAAGTCCCCATGTTGCAGAAAAGATAGCAAATATGAGCGGAATAACTAACATCATCAGTCCTTGATACAAAGTTGCTTTAATACCAATAATAAAAAGACTTCCACTTATTAGAGCTACTGGGACAGTTAAAGTGAGATTAACGAGTATTTTACTAAGATAAATATCACGCAGGCGTAAAGGTAATCTTTTAAGTATCCAAAGATTTTTACCTTCTAATGACAACGATACGCTACTTGTGTTGGACATGCCTATCATTGCCGCCAATATAAAAGGTGCTAATTTTGGTAAAAACACGACTAATTCAGGTAAGCCTACCATTATCGCTAATCTTTCACTTCCAACAATTACTACTGCGACTGACATAATAACTGACATGACCAATCCAACAACCATATTAGTCACATAAATAGTAGATGATAAAAAGCGTTTCAGCTCTTTACTATATAGAGCAGTCAGAACGTTGCCACTGTTTAAACGATTAACTTCATAATTACTCTTATTATAGGTTGAAGATATTCTGGTGTTAAGCGATTTATATTTAAAAGATAACACTTTTACAAATAATAGGTACCACACTATCGAAATTGCTATAAAGCTTATAAATTGTAACCATTTCTCCTCTACTATTCCGTTGTGGTACAATTCTGCGATTGGATAAATTTTGAAAGATTCGTTGATAAATATCCTCGATAAGTCATTTAATTGATTAATATCAAAGCTCTGATTGAATCCACCCGCAAATAAGGAAGCCGCTAAAATACTAATAAGCAGCATTATCATTAACACCGTTGATATAAGTGAGGCATGTTTTGTTCTTGAAGCAATTGCTGTAATAACTGCTCCGATAATAGTCGCAATTGTTGTAGGTATGAGTGTTACCGTAAACATAGCAATAATCCAAAAACAATAAAACAGCCTATTAGGATTGCTAAAAACAGCATATATAACGCCCGCTGGCAACATGATTAAAAGCGATAACAGTGTGTTCCAAATATATAAATACATAAAGCGGCTCGCAATAATTGTCGTTGTTTTTATAGGTAATGACATCAAGGTATCATAATCAAAAAAACCAAATAATTCACCGTTTGCTTTGAAAACAGTAAAAAAGAATGAGAGCAAACTAGCTATCAAAAATGCATAAAGTGGAATTAATTGTGTCATGTTTAAATAACCCAGACCATAGGCGATTGCCCCACTATAAAAACTTGCCATTAATGCGATAATAGCAAGACATATCAAGTATATCAGGCGTTTGCTTTTTTCTTTTTTATGACCTGCCACTTTGAATATATTTAAACGTTGTTGCGAAATAAAACGAACTCTTAGCAACAACCAAATATTCTTATCCATTTTCAAGCACCTCCATAAAGAGGTCTTCTAAAGATTGTTCTTTTACTAGTTGCTCCATTTCGCCATTAATTGCGATTTTACCATGATGAATCATCGCAATTTTATTACATAATTTTTGTGCAACATCTAATACATGAGTTGAGAAAAAAACAGCGCTCCCTCTCGTGCATAGGTCTTTCATAATATTGCGTAAAACAATCGCTGCTTTTGGATCTAACCCAACAAAAGGTTCATCAAGAATCAGTAGCTTAGGTTTGTGTATCACTGCACCAATTAAAGCGATTTTTTGTTTCATTCCGTGTGAATATGAAGAAATTAAATCACCTAAATTACCCATTATTTCAAAAGCCTCTGCGTATTTTTTAATTTGTTGTTCCCGCTCACTTGATGATAGACCAAAAACATCTGAAATAAAATTAAGATATTGAATACCCGTTAAATGCTCATATAAATCAGGATTATCAGGAATATAGGCGGTTATAGATTTACAGTCAATTGGATTAGTTTTTATAGATAAACCTTCGATATATATTTCGCCTTGCTCAAAATCTAATACCCCTACTACTGCCTTAATTGTAGTGCTTTTGCCGGCACCATTGTGACCTATAAATGCAAAAATATCACCCGCAGCTACTTCGATATTAATATTTTCAACTGCTTGTTTTCCATTATTATACGTTTTACCAAAATTTTTAATTTCTAATATATTCATCTGCTTTCCCCCTTTTTGAATGACAAGTTACTATTGAACTATTTAGTTAATTATAACCCATTAAGAGAATGATTCCCTGTTATTTACTGTTTTTGTATATATATTAATTACTACTATCAACTTTTAGAAAATACTTACTTTCAAAAAAACAACCATAGTAGCTGTCTAAAACTGAATACAATTACAAAAGAGTTCGAACTTTTTTTAATACTGCTGTATTCGCAAACAGTGTTGGCGTAACAACTATGCTTATTCATCAATTAATGCTACATTAGATAACCCCGAGCGTCTGCCATTATTTTAATAAAAGTAACAATGTCTCCTAAAAAGCACATATGATGTTGGTGAAGTATTTATAGTAACTAGCGTGTTATCAAAAAAAAACTACTCTCATATTAGAGACTAGCTTTTTGAAATGGAATGATTAATTTCTTTTTATACTATTTTAATCCAATGGTTTAATGATTAAATCTTTAAAGAAAGCCTCCGTCCCAATATCTACAAATAAACCTATGTTACCTCTTGCCGCAGCGCCAAGCTTCATTTTATCAACAACCAATACAGGTTTCTTCTGATTGTTTAGATAGAAGGTTGCTTTTTCATCAATAACTATTATTTTTAAAGTAATCCACTTATCTAACGCAATATCAGCTGGGCCTTCAAAATCTACTATTCCACGGTTTCTAAAGTAATCAAAAGTGTAGTTTGGGTATGAAAAATATTGCACCCCTCGGTTTTTTCTTACAGGATCAGTTGTTTGTCCATTAGTAGGGCGAACATAAAAAGCTTCAAATTTTGTATCCTCTTCATTGATTCTAAACGCAACACCAATAAAACCTCGTGCAAAATCAGGGGCATCTGGCAAAAGACGACTTAACATCTTCACTTCTATCTCGCCGTTATGAAAAGACGTATTTGAAATTTTCGCATAAGTATTCTCATCAAATGACATTAATTTATCTTTCTTCACTACTCGTAATACGTTTTCACCATCCAACTCTGTATAATCACACTCAGTATGAATTGCTGTATAAGCTATCGAATTAATAGTCAAAATAAATTCCTCCTGGTTAATTAATTTTTAGTCTTCTATTATTGTAATATAAGTATAAATCAACTAAATTTCAAGGTTTTAAAACGAACTTTTGTGTGAAGTTTAGTCACTAATTTATCCTTACCGGAAAAACCAGTTCCATATAAATACGCTGATTAAACAAATAATTGCTGCGGTTAATGTAAATACTAACACTATTTTAATTTTATTCACACGGTCTCTTTTTTTATCTCTTTTTTCTCGCGCTGCTTGAATATTTTTTCCTTCAGTAAAAGCAAGGATTTCTGCATAAGTTTGTATATTTTCCATTTTTTTCATTTTCTCAATTTTCAGTGCCGCTACCATAGAAATCACCCAAAATACCAACGAAATACCAACGCCATACCAACCCCATAAATCCATCAAAGGGACAATAGATATCACCGTCATTATCATAAAAACAAACATTACCCCTGTGTGTTTATTAAATTTTGCAACACCGATTGTTTGTCTCATATTTTCCACATCACCTTTAATTAATTCATCTAAACTCACTTCAAAGAGCGTGCTTAATGCTATTAAATTATGAATATCTGGATATGTATGGTCATTCTCCCATTTAGAGATGGTTTGTCGTGTCACATAGATTTTTTCTGCGAGCTCTTCTTGAGAAAGACCGTCACGTTCACGATAAATTTTTAATTGCTTACTAAAATTCATTAGTTACTACCTCCTTTTATATAATGATAATATAAAAACAGTTAGTTTGTCTGTCTATGAGGATATACTTTGCTTATTTCTCCCTGTACACTTTCGTTTACATGAGTGAAAACATTGATTTAACAGCTTTCTGGCAATTATCACTATTTAGTGAAAATTAATAATAGTTTTATCTCTCTACATACAATAATTAAACACTTGCAAACGTGGTACAACAACATTTTTAACTGTAAAAGTTTATAAATCCCATTTTCGACTCAAAAATACTAATGTTTGGTAGTTCTGCACTTTGCGCCTATTTTTACGGTACACTCTCTTTTTTATAATCGTTTTTGTTAAAATTAAAGCGAGTGATGTCAACGTAGTTGTAAGTTGCGATGAATTTGAACGCAGTAAAAATTAAGATGCAATAAACGACCTTCGAAACCGAAGTGTCGCATTTTATCAACTTCTATGTGTAAATAAAAAAGCTACTATCAAATTAATAACAATAGAAATTGTAATTTTTATGGAGTATAAACTAATGTTTTTCATTCCCGTCATCTATTGACAGACTATTCCGAATTCACTATGATGTAGGTACATCTTTAACGAAAGACAGTTACATTATGTAAAGAAAGAGTCACATTTACTTTATTTTTTTAATAATAGCATTAATATTTAGTAGCATTAACTTTGATACTGTTAGTGCAAGTAATACTGATACCCTAGCTGCCAGTCATCAAATAAGCACTCGTGCCAACAGACCAATGGATGACAGTGGTGGCGCACCAATGGCTCCTAAAGGCAGAGAACTTGGTGGTAGAGCACCTATTCCTAAACCTAATTCCTTACCAAATGGATACTACACCAGTATAAAAAATCACCAAATTATCCAAAGGATTTTAAAGCTTCTAACCTTAAAAAAAATACGGTTAAAAATGGACAGCGTTTAGATAGTTTAAGAAAAGTGAAAAGTGGCGAATGGAAAAAAGTTTATTATGATGGTTATTCTAAAAATAAAAAAGTATCTATCCATTATTTTCAGCATACTAAAAGTCAAAAATAATATGCATAGTAACATTAAAAGATAAAGGAAGTGAGCCCTATTTTAAAGATAAACAGTACGAATTACTATGATAATTCTCGAGCATATTTAATGCTTATGATTGGTGCACTAGAGTCTTATAAAAAAGGGGACATTTCAACTGATCAGCTGCATGCCTATGTTTTCACACCTGCAACTGAGACAACGATGGCTGAAATGCCCTGTCATAAAACCATCCCTGAACTTATCTCAGAAAACTTATACTACGAAGATGACTATAATCCAGATACAAGGATTCGGATGGCTGATGTCGCAATTGCAAAAGCACATTATCTTCTTGCAACACTTAAAAAATTAGAACTTGAAGATCCTGACAATGAATATGATGGGATTTATTCCAATTGGTGGATTCCAATTGATGAAAATGAACAATCTATATGAATTAAGAATACTTGAAATAGACGAAATAGTATTTACTACAAGTCAGATACTTTATTTTTCAATACAGCTGGGATTTACTTGTTAGCTGTATTAACATTGAAACAGTAAGTGCGAGCAGTACGTATCCCCTAACTGAAAGTCATCAAATAAGCACTCGTGCCAATAGACCAATGGATGGCAGTGGTGGCGCACCGATGGCTCCTAAAGGCGGAGGACTTGGTGGTAGAGCACCTATTCCAAAACCTAAGCCTAAGCCTAAACCGAAGCCAAAACCAAAACCGAAAAAAGAACATCAAGTTGTATCCAGCTATAACAATGCTTTGAAAAAGGGACAGAAAACTAACAGCCATAAAGTAACACATGCCACCAAATTTAAGAATAATATTTCTACAAGTGGAAAATCATATTCTTCAGCAGATTTATACAGAAACAATAAACTAGAGATAAGAAGATAATATGGTAAAAGTGGGAAAGTACAGACTGATATCCATTATTCAAATCATGGATATCCAAAAACACATCCTAAAGTACCACATCGTCATAATTGGAAGTGGATTAACGGAAATTGGGCTCCGGGAAAATAATATTAAGAGGTGAAATATAAATGGACAAAAAAGAATGGGAAGATTACAGAAACGACATTGTTGATGAACACCAAGAGCTACCATTTTATTTGGATGGTAAAGAATGGTGGATTTCACGTTTATATGGTGAAGAAAAAAGTTATTTGTTGACAGCTCCAAATTCGGACACGCAGTTTTTCGCAACAGCTGAGGAACTCTTTGAAAAAGGTATCGTCAATGGGAAACCTTTTATGGAACAGGTGCCTTACCTTGATTTGATGTAATAATTAACAGATTACTCTAAAACAAAAAAAGAGCTAAATGCTAGTATAACAGTGTTCAGCTCTTTTTTTGTGTATTTATACTAAAACTAGCATTTTTATTTATATTCTTCTGTTAAAAATTCAATTTGTTTTTCAGTTAATTCAATCATTCCGTTTCCAATCCACGGCGTTCCAATTAGCTTAACTTCAACTGGAGTACTGTACACTCTACTTTGAGCGTTAGAAACGCTTAAGTTAAGCAATTGAGCATACTCCACTGTTCCTTTTTTTGTCATAAAGATAAACTGTTTTTTTACATGATTCATAGTAGGCGTGTTGTTTTCTTCTAAAAAGTTAAAAAAACTCTCATTCTAGCTAAGTGAATGTTCACAGTGATAGCATTTTCAAATGTTTTAGTAAGATATAGTTTAAAATTTCGTAGCTGTTTAAAATCAATCTGCTCAAAAGTTAGTTGAGACAGTTCTAAATACAACAAAAGACACTTCCTTCTAATCTCAAATGAGACAAGTAAGAAAGTGCCTTTATTAAATTGGCATATTACCAAAATTGTTACAAGTAGCAAGTTTTTATGGGATACCAATTATTTGTGAAAAATATTGAATAAGTAGTTGCAGCTATTTTAGTAAGTGTACCTATTTACTCTATTCCCACTCAATTGTT
>NZ_JAFYUW010000031.1:0-30010 GCF_017549435.1 Brochothrix sp. | reverse complement strand
GTAAAAAGTAACAAGACAACAATTAACATGATAGAAAAAGTGAGATATTGCTTCGCATGAAAATTTAACACAGCAATTATAATAGATAAAATTATCGTAAAAATTAATTTCAGCTGATCTATAGAGGTCACTCCTTCATTTTACACTCCTATTATATGATAGCCCAAACCATTTCTTGAGCTATATAACCAGCTGAGTTAGCAATCATTCTAGGAACGCCTTTTTTTTGTAGAAATTGGGATACTCCAGATTTCATTTCATCCAAAGGACTTAATAATACATAAGTGCTCCACCCGGCAACGAAACTTTTTTGAGAAATTTTTTTCTTCACGAATTTTGGCATCTTGGAATATATTTTTTTAGGTAAAACTTGGGTTGCGTATCTTTTCCCGAATTTTTTTATTAAGATACGGCCAACACTTCCCCATCCTTTAGTTTGAGACGAATTCACATGATAATTTTTTGAGTTACTTCGTTAACTAAAGAAGCACTAACAACATCTTCATTTTAAAAAGTACTATCTAATATTTTTTGTTTTCCAGTCGTTCTGCAGAAACGGTAGATGCAATCGGCGAAAAAGATGTGAAAAATAGAGTGAAAGATAAAATACCAATTAAATACTTACTCGTTTTTTTCATAACATTACTCCTGTGTTTTTTTATTTGTTTGTTAATTTAATGCTACAACAGAATGAATGTAAAGTAACGCACCGTGTAGTTGCAATTATTAAATTGAAAGAACACATAAGCTTATTCAGAACTGAAAAGAATGGAAAATAATGATTAGCGATTTTTTAATCGGTAGGCGTATCTTTGAAAGCTCATAAGTTTGGCCTTATTTTAATAGAGAGAAAAATAAAAGGACATTAATGAAATTTCTCGATTTAGGAAGATAACGCAATCAAGCAGTGGTATACTAATAGTATTTTAAAAAGGGCGGGTGAGAAAAAATGGCCATACTTATGCAAGGCGCAGAAGGGATATTAACGATTCTAGTAATGATAGGGTTAGGATATTACCTATGTAGTCGAAAGTGGTTTGACGAGCGCACAACGGGTGTTATCGTACGTTTAGTAATTGTGGTATCTTTACCGATGTATATGATTTACAATATTCTCACCGATTTCACAAGAGATAAACTAATTGACCTTGTTCCTGGTTTAATGTATCCGTTATTATCAATGGGAATATTATTCATTGTGTCATTGTTAATGACGCGGATATTTCGTGTGAGAAAGGGACGACGTGGTACGTTTGCGTCGATGTTTTTAAACTCAAATACATTATTTATCGGTCTTCCTGTTAACCTCGCGTTATTTGGGACAAGTAGTTTACCGTATGTTTTAATTTATTTTATGGCAAATACGCTTTGTTTTTGGACATTAGGTGTTTATTTGATTAGTAAGGATGGCGAAAACAGTGAAATGGGTAAACCATCGGTTAAAACAGTTTTATCACGTGTTTTTTCGCCCCCTTTTATCGCTTTTTTAGTGGCTATTTTACTTTTATTATTAAATGTCCAATTTCCTAAATTTATTATGGATGATATGAAATACATTGGTGGAATGACAACTCCGTTATCAATGATCTTTATTGGTATTTGTATTTATCGGGCAGGAATTGAAAATGTTCGTTTATCAAAAGATGCCTTTGGGATTCTATTAGGTCGTTTCATAATTGCGCCAGCAATAATGATTGGGCTCGTATATTTTGCAGATATACCCATGCTGATGAAAGAGGTGTTTATTATCCAATCAGCTATGCCAGTAATGACAAATGCACCTGTCATTGCGCGAGCGAGTGGTGCGGATGCAGATTATGCTGCAATCATGGTCACGCTGAGTACTTTGTCTGCTTTGGTAGCCATCCCATTTTTATTATTTGCTGTTTCAAAAATCCCGTTTTAATCGATTTAATAAGCTGGACAGAACGGTATCATCTTAATAAGCTATTAAAAACACTGATTTTGTTAGCTTATGTAACAAAATAAACAGAATATTCCGTATTTTATTGCTTACGTTTGAAAATCTGCCTATAATTCAATCTCATAGAAGGATAGTTTTCTAGCAACTAATCTGAAAAGGGGATGTAATTTATGGCAGATACAGGATTTGTTTTTATATGTGCACTACTAGTATGGTTGATGACGCCGGGGTTAGCATTTTTTTATGGCGGTATGGGGCAAACTAAAAATGTGTTAAGTACCGCGATGTATAGTTTTTCTGCAATCGTAGTTGTTTCTATTTTATGGGTGATTGTCGGATATAGTTTGGCATTTTCACCAGGTAATTTATTTTTTGGAGGCTTTGATTATGTTTGGTTAAAAGACGTCGGTTATAGTATTCCTAAGGAAGGTATACCTGATGTGTTGAACATGATGTTCCAATTAACTTTTTGTGCTGTAACAGTTGCAATTATTAGTGGGGCTGTGGCTGAACGAATGAATTTTACAGCTTGGTTATTATTTATTAGTTTATGGGTATTGCTTGTTTATACTTTTGTAGCCCATTGGGTTTGGGGCGGAGGTTTTATTGATGAAAAAATCGGAGCGCTCGATTTTGCAGGTGGAACAGTTGTACATATTGCATCTGGAGTAGCAGGTTTAGTACTAGCACTGATGTTAGGCAAACGTAAAGAAATTGCGTTGCCGCATAATTTAACATTGGTCGGTTTAGGTGCAACGCTTGTTTGGTTAGGATGGTATGGTTTCAACACTGGGAGTGCGCTTGGGTTAACTGATATTGCTATGCATGCTTTCGTTAATACGAATACAGCAGCCGTTTTTGGTATTGTTGCTTGGGTAGGAATTGAATGGATTGTTATAAAAAAACCCACGTTTTTAGGCACAATGAGTGGTGCGTTGGCAGGGCTTGTAGGTATTACGCCAGCCGCAGGTTTTGTCACAATTACAGGGGCGATGTGTATTGGCTTACTAACTGCAGCAGGCTGTTACTGGGCGATTGCATACTTGAAACCTCGTCTTGGTTACGATGATGCTTTGGATGCGTTTGGATTACATGGTATTGGAGGAACAATTGGGGCGTTGCTAACAGGTGTGTTTGCAACTTCATCAGTCGGAGGCACGGATGGTCTTTTCAGCGGTAACCCCATGTTAGTATGGGATCAGTTTTTAGCAGTTATTATTACCATTGCTTTTGTTGCCGTGATGACATATCTAATTGCTAAAGTGGTATCATTTATTACACCGCTACGTGTCAATCAAAAAGCAGAGCAAACTGGTTTAGATGTAACGATACATGGTGAGCGTGCTTATCGAGAATAATTCAAAAGGGGGTTTTATAGATGGTAGAGGAAACAGGTATCTTTAAAGTTGAAATTATTACACGAGATGGTAAGTTTTATGAGCTGCAAAAAGCATTAAAGGAAGTTGGTATTACTGGGATCACTGTAACAAATGCATTAGGGACAGGTTTGCAAAAAGGTGAACTGGAACTATATCGTGGTGTGAAACATGATTCTAGCGTGTTTGAACGCATCAAAATCGAAATCGTCGTTCATGATGTCCCAGTCGATACAGTGATTGATGTTACCAAACATGTTTTGGGTACAGGGCAACCTGGAGATGGTAAAATATTTGTTTATCCCATTGTTAGAGTCGTGGACATTAGAACAGGAAATGAAGGACGCGACGCATTATAATTTTTTGAAAGATTGTTTTAATAACTGAAATAATCGAAGGCGTCATATCATTATAAAATAGTTTAATTTGTTTTTTATGTAAGCCAAAGCACAAAACATTTGTTTTGTGCTTTTTTTTGCTTAATATAGTATGGTATTACACGTTTCAACTCTAAACACGAACAATAAATATATATATTGTTTTAATGTTCGATTATAGGTTGACAGTATTTTGGGTTATTTGTTACAATGATATTGAAAGTAATAGAGATAATTAAAAATTACGATATAATTAGAAATGACCCTTTCATCTTAATTTAATGGGAGAGTGTTAAACTCAATCTAACACATCGTATATCTTAAATAGATTAATTACTAAGTAAAAGTGGAGGCGTTTATGACTGTCAAAATTGGTGTGATAATGGGAAGTACATCGGATTGGCCAACAATGAAGTTGGCATGTGACGTATTGGAACAGTATGGGATTGATTATGAAAAAAAAGTAGTCTCAGCACATCGAACGCCAGATCTAATGTTTGAATATGCAGAGCAAGCGCGCCAACGAGGAATCCAGATAATTATTGCGGGTGCGGGTGGTGCTGCACATCTTCCAGGCATGGTAGCAGCTAAAACAACGCTCCCAGTGATCGGTGTCCCGATTCAATCACGTGCACTCAATGGAATGGATTCACTTTTATCCATTGTACAAATGCCAGGTGGTGTCCCTGTTGCAACAGTAGCGATTGGTGAAGCTGGTGCTAAAAATGCAGGGCTGCTTGCAGCTCAAATTTTAGGGATTAATGACAATGACATTGCCACCCGCTTAGATGACAATCGAAATGATATGCGAAATACAGTGATAGAAAGTAGTGATTTTCTTGAATAAACAGTTGTATCCAGGTCAAACAATTGGTATTATCGGTGGTGGGCAACTTGGAAAAATGCTTGCTCTATCAGCAAAATCAAACGGTTTTTATGTAATAGTACTTGATCCAGTGGCAAATTGCCCTTGTGCACAAGTGAGTGATGAACAGATTGTTGCCGACTATGATGATAAAACAGCGCTTAAACAATTGGCGCAACGTGCAGATGTCCTCACTTATGAATTCGAAAACATTGATTACAATGCGCTTCAAGCTGTTGAGAATGAAACAATAGTAGCACCAAATGCAGAGATACTATCGATTACGCAAGATCGTATTTTAGAAAAAACATTTTTGACTGACTTGAGCATAAATGTGGCACCATTTGCTGTTATTGTTGATCGTACAGATATTGATGCAAAAATTGCAGGCATTGGTTTCCCATCTGTGCTTAAAACAAGTAACGGTGGTTACGATGGTAAAGGGCAAGTAGTTATGCAAGATGAGCAGGATATTGAAGAAGCTGCAAAACTATTGCAATACGGACCATGTGTACTTGAAGCATGGATTCCATTTGATTCAGAAGCTTCAATTCTTGTATCGCGTAATCATTCGGGAGACATTCAATTGTTCCCAGTCGTTGAAAACGAACATCGCGATAACATTTTACATTTAACGATTGCACCGGCTCGATTATCGGCTGAAGTCATTTTACAAGCTGAAAGTATTGCGACTAAGTTAGCGCAAAAAACAGGCTTGGTTGGTACGTTAGCCATTGAGTTGTTTATCGGTAAAAATGAGGCAGTTTATGTTAATGAATTAGCACCACGTCCGCATAATTCAGGTCATTATTCGATTGAAGCATGTGATTTTTCACAATTTGAACAACACATTAGAGCAATTGCAGATTGGCCATTACAGCGTCCACAATTATTAAAAAAAGCAATAATGGTTAATGTATTAGGACAACATGTTGATAAAGTATATGCAGCAATTCCACATCATCCAGATTGGCATATTCATATGTATGGTAAAGATGAGGCTAAGCACAATCGTAAAATGGGACATATCACTTTGTTAACGAATGATGTTGAGTCAGCGCTGGAAGATTTAAAAAACACCCGTATTTGGGATTAATTGGAGGAAAAATTAAATGATTGAACGCTATACCCGACCAGAGATGGGCAATATATGGACAACAGAAAATCGTTATAAAGCATGGTTAGAAGTAGAAATTTTGGCTGATGAAGCTTGGGCTGAATTAGGGATGATTCCTAAAGAAGATGCGGCTAAAATTCGCGCGAATGCTTCATTCGATAGTGCGCGTATTGCTGAAATTGAAAAAGAAACACGTCACGATGTTGTTGCATTTACTCGCTCAGTATCAGAATCATTAGGCGATGAAAAAAAATGGGTGCATTATGGTCTAACATCAACAGATGTGGTTGATACGGCCAATGGTTATTTGCTTAAACAAGCAAACGATATACTTCGCACTGATTTGCATAACTTCATTGAAATTATAAAAAATAAAGCAATCGAGCACAAAGATACTGTTACAATGGGTCGTACACACGGCGTTCATGCTGAACCAACAACGTTTGGATTGAAATTGGCATTATGGTATTCAGAAATGCAACGTAACTTAGAGCGTTTTGAACATGCCGCTCATACTGTCGAATTCGGAAAAATTTCGGGTGCAGTTGGTACTTATGCAAATATCGATCCGTTTGTTGAATCGTATGTTTGTGAAAAAATTGGCATCTCTGCAGATCCAATTTCAACACAGGTATTACAACGTGACCGTCATGCTGAATATGTCAGTACGTTAGCATTGATTGCTACATCGATTGAAAAATTCGCAACAGAAATTCGTGGTTTGCAAAAATCAGAAATCCGCGAAGTTGAAGAAGCTTTTGCCAAAGGGCAAAAAGGTTCATCAGCGATGCCGCATAAACGTAACCCAATCGGCTCAGAAAATATGACTGGATTGGCACGAGTTGTTCGTGGGCATGTGATGACAGCATTCGAAAACGTAACGTTATGGCATGAACGAGATATCTCGCATTCATCTGCTGAACGTATCATTTTGCCAGATGCAACAATTTTACTTGATTATATGCTTAACCGTTTTGGAAATATTGTGAAAAACTTAACAGTATTCCCTGAAAACATGAAGCGTAATATGGAAGCAACACATGGTTTAATCTATTCACAACACGTTTTGTTAACATTGATTGATAAAGGGATGGCACGTGAAGAAGCGTATGATACGGTTCAACCACTCGCGATGACATCTTGGGAAGAATCACTTCCTTTCCGTGGCTTAGTTGAAAACAACCCGATTATTGCTGGTAAATTATCAGCAGAAGAAATCGAAGCATGTTTTGATTATAACTATCATTTAACAAAAGTAGACTTTATCTTTGAACGACTAGGTCTTATCTCCAAATAATTTTTCAACCACATACAATTGAATACAAGGTGAGCAGTGTACTTAGCAAGATGTTGTTAAGTACAGCGCAATACCCCTGAGGGATGACGGAATAACGTCTTCTCCTCTTAAGTATTCGCAATTTTCAAAGTATTCGCTCTTAATTAACTAATAGATGGAGGACTCATCATGCAAAAAGGTCACTTGTTATACGAAGGTAAAGCAAAATCGTTATTTGCAACAGAATCACCGGATATTTTATGGATGACATATAAAGATGATACAACGGCTTTAAATGGTGCTAGAAAAACTGCGTTTACAGATAAGGGGAAATTAAATAACCAAATATCGACACTCTTATTTCATTTTTTAGAAAAAAACGGTGTGCAAACACACTTACTTGAAACATTATCAGATACGGAACAACTCGTAAAAAAAGTAACTGTAATACCTATCGAAATTATCGTCAGAAATGTTATCGCTGGTTCATTTGCTAAAAAATTAGGCGTCGCTGAAGGCGAAGAACTGGCTGAGCCAATTGTTGAATTTTACTACAAAGAAGATGCACTTGATGATCCATTCATTAATGACGACCATGTGCGTTATCTCAAACTAGCAACAACTGCCGAAATAGCGGAGTTAAAGGAACTTGCATTAATCATTAATACGCTATTACAACAACGTTTCTTAGCAGCTGATATTTTATTGGTTGATTTCAAAATAGAATGTGGTCGTCTGAACAATCAAACAATTGTTCTAGCCGATGAAATTTCGCCAGACAGCTGTCGCCTCTGGGATGTGAACACAAAACAAAAATTAGATAAAGATGTGTTCCGCCATGACTTAGGTGATTTAGTGTCAGTGTATCAAGAGGTATTACAACGCTTATTAAATAAAACGACGGAGGTATGAAAATGTTTAAAGTAAAGGTGTATGTTACGTTGAAAAAAAGTGTGTTAGATCCACAAGGTGTCGCAGTAAAAGATTCTTTAAATAGTATGGATTATTCGGAAATTGAAGATGTACGTATTGGAAAGTACATGGAAGTCATGGTTAATCCTAAAGAACGTTCTGTTGAAACAGTTGTGAATGAAATTTGTGATAAGTTATTAGCGAATCCAGTCATGGAAAACTATTGGTATGAGATAGAGGAGGTTGAAGAAGCGTGAAATTTGCTGTGATTCAATTTCCAGGATCAAATTGTGATATTGATATGTTATCTGCTATTCGTGAAATCGTAAAAGAAGAGGCTGATTACGTTTGGTATGCTGAGACATCGCTAGAAGGTTATGATGCCGTATTATTACCCGGTGGTTTTTCATACGGGGACTATCTCCGAACAGGTGCAATTGCTAAATTTGCCCCGATTATGTCAGAAGTCATCCGCTTTGCAACAGAAGGTAAACCCGTTCTAGGCGTGTGTAATGGCTTCCAGATTTTAACTGAAAGTGGTTTGTTACCAGGCGCATTAATCCGCAATAAAAACTTGCATTTTGTGTGCAAGATGAGCCAATTGAAAATTGAAAATACAGCAACACTATTTACAAATGCCTATCAACAAAATGATACACTGTCTATTCCAATCGCGCATGGCGAAGGTAACTATTATTGTGATGAAGAAACACTTCAACGTTTAAAAGAGAATAAACAAATTGTCTTTACTTATGCGGGTGAAAATCCGAACGGTTCGATAGCTAATATCGCTGGTATTGTTAATGAACAAGGGAATGTATTAGGAATGATGCCGCATCCTGAACGAGCAGTTGAAAGTTTGCTAGGAAGTGCAGACGGATTAAACGTTTTTCAATCAATTGTTAAACAATGGAGGGAATCACATGTTAACTAATAATGAACCGACAGCAGCGATGATTGCAGAGCAACAATTATACTTGGAAATGGGACTGACTCCTTCTGAGTACGACATGGTTTGTGATATTTTAAAGCGACAACCCAATTACACTGAAACGGGATTGTTTTCAGTTATGTGGTCTGAGCATTGTAGTTATAAGAACTCTAAACCTGTATTAGCTAAATTTCCGACAACAGGTGAGCAAGTATTAATGGGCCCAGGTGAAGGTGCTGGTATTGTAGACATTGGTGATGGACAAGGCGTTTGTTTTAAAGTTGAAAGCCATAATCATCCGTCATATGTTGAGCCTTATCAAGGTGCTGCAACAGGTGTTGGTGGGATTATTCGTGATATTTTTTCCATGGGAGCCCGCCCGATTGCTTTATTAAACTCATTGCGTTTTGGTGAAATTGATAATGCTCATACGAAGTACTTGGTGAATGAAGTGGTTGCCGGTATTGCAGGTTATGGTAATTCAATTGGGATACCTACTGTAGGTGGTGAAATTCAATTTGAACCAAGCTATGCGAAAAACCCATTGGTTAATGCAATGTGTGTCGGAATTATCGACCAAAAAGATATTCAAAAAGGTAAAGCTTCTGGTGTGGGAAACTCAGTGATGTATGTGGGTGCTAAAACTGGGCGTGATGGTATTCACGGTGCAACATTTGCTTCTGTTGAGTTCAGTGAAGAAGGTGAGCAACAACGTTCAGCTGTTCAAGTAGGTGATCCTTTTATGGAGAAGTTATTGATTGAAGCTTGTCTTGAAGTGATACAAAAACATTCTGATATATTAATCGGCATTCAAGATATGGGTGCTGCTGGGTTAGTGAGTTCATCCTCAGAAATGGCATCAAAAGCAGGCTCAGGCTTACGTTTAAATATGGATGTTGTACCGCAACGTGAAACAGAAATGACACCGTATGAAATGCTTTTATCTGAATCACAAGAGCGTATGTTGTTATGTATAAAAAAAGGTGAAGAACATACGATCCAAGCATTGTTTGAACGTTATGGATTAGAAGGCGTGGTCATTGGTGAAGTAACGGATGATGGGATGTACACGATTATTCATCAAGGTGAAGTTGTAGCAGATGTGCCTGTTGATGCATTGGCAGAAGAAGCGCCTGTTTATCATAAGTTAGCAACTGAACCACAACAGTATCGTGATTTTCAAGCAGAAGCACCATTTGTGCCTCAAATTACGAACGCGGCTCAAACATGGAAAGACTTACTTTCACAACCAACCATTGCGAGTAAACGCCATGTGTATGAGCAGTTTGATTACCAAGTACGTACAAATACGGTCGTGATACCAGGGTCAGATGCAGCTGTTTTACGCGTGCGTGGTACTAATAAAGCGATAGCTATGACAGTTGATTGTAACTCACGTTATTTATACCTTGACCCAAAAGTGGGTGGACAAATTGCATTGGCAGAAGCGGCCCGCAATATTGTGTGTTCAGGTGCACAACCACTAGCAATTACAGATGGTTTGAACTTTGGGAATCCAGAAAAACCAGAAATTTTCTGGCAAATTGAACAAGCTGCTGATGGGATTGCAGAGGGGTGCCGTGTGTTAAATACACCTGTTATTTCAGGAAACGTTTCGTTGTACAACGAAACAGATGGTGAAGCCATTTATCCAACACCCGTTATTGGAATGGTTGGTTTAATAAAAGACTTAGCGCATGTTACAACACAATCTTTTGCAGCCGCAGATGACAGCATTTTTCTAATCGGTGAAACAGCTGCTGAATTTAACGGCTCTGAATTACAAAAATTACAGCTAGGTCATATTAGTGGAAAAGCACCTGCGCTTGATTTAGCAGTAGAACAAGACTATCAAGCAAAACTATTAACTGCTATTCAACAAGGACTTGTTGTTTCTGCTCATGATTTAGCAGAAGGTGGTTTAGCAATTGCACTAGCAGAATCTGCTTTTAAGGGTGAATTTGGAGTAGCAGTTAGCGTTGATTTTGAACAAGCATTACTTTTTAGTGAATCACAATCTCGTTTCTTAATTTCTGTGAAACCAGAACAGCACGAAGCTTTTGCCCAACATTTTGGTGCAGCAGCTGTGGCGATTGGAAAAGTCACTGCGGATGGTTTATTGCGTGCCCAAACAACAAATGGAACGGTAGAAGTAACAACAGCGGCTTTGAAAACCGCTTGGGAGGCTACATTGCCATGTCTGCTGAAATAAAAGGGTTAAATGAAGAATGTGGTGTTTTTGGTATCTGGGGACATCATGAAGCGCCATCAGTTACGTATTTTGGGCTACACAGTTTGCAACATCGTGGGCAAGAAGGCGCTGGTATTTGTGTGACGGACGGTGAAAAAATTGATGGGCATCGTAATCTAGGTTTGCTTGCTGATGTCTTTAAGAATGGTGAGCTGGATCAATTACATGGAGATGGGGCAATCGGTCATGTGCGTTATGCAACAGCGGGAGGTAAAACGTTAAGCAACGTTCAACCCATGTTATTTCATTTTCAAGATTCAAGTTTAGCGTTAGCTCATAATGGTAATCTGATTAATGCCCGTACTTTGCGCCGAAAGTTAGAACGTGAAGGGGCGATTTTTCAATCCAGTTCAGATACAGAAGTATTGGCACATTTAATCCAACGTGGTATTTCAGATGATTTTTACGATAATTTAAAAGCAGCTCTTTGCCAAGTAAAAGGTGGCTTTGCTTATGTGTTATTAACAGAAGATGCGATGATTTGTGCGTTAGATCCAAGTGGTTTCCGTCCATTATCGATTGGTAAAATTGGTGATGCTTACGTCGTTGCCTCTGAAACATGTGCATTTGATGTTGTAGGTGCTGAATTTGTTAGAGATGTCGAGCCGGGTGAAATGATTGTTTTTGATAAAGATGGCATGCATATTGACCATTATCGTACAGATACACAACATGCGATTTGTAGTATGGAGTATGTTTACTTCGCTCGACCTGATTCCAATATTGCAGGGGTGAATGTTCATACTGCCCGCAAACGAATGGGTGTTAGTCTGGCACAAGAAGCGCCAGTTGAGGCAGATATGGTGATTGGTGTACCTGATTCAAGTATTTCAGCTGCGATTGGTTACGCGGAAGAAGCGCAATTACCCTACGAATTAGGGTTGATTAAAAATCGTTATGTTGCTCGTACATTTATTCAACCCAGTCAAGAGTTACGCGAACAAGGGGTGAAAATGAAATTATCAGCAGTCAGCGGTGTTGTAAAAGGCAAACGTGTTGTGATGATTGATGATTCGATTGTAAGAGGAACGACCAGTAAGCGGATTGTTAAATTATTGCGGGAGGCAGGTGCTGCAGAAGTACATGTTCGCATTGCTTCACCGCCATTAAAATACCCTTGTTTTTATGGTATTGATATTCAAACGCGTCGAGAACTAATTGCTGCTAACTATACTGTTGCTGAAATTTGTGAGCAAATCGGTGCAGATTCGCTTGAATACCTCAGTTGTGATGGCTTAGTTGAAGCAATTGGGCGTCCATTCCCCGCTGAAAAATATGGCGGTATTACAATGGCTTATTTTAATGGTGATTATCCAACAGGGCTTTACGATTACGAACAAGAGTATTTAGAAAGCTTAGAAGAAAGCAGTTTACGCTAAGGGGGAAGAGACAATGACAAACAATGCATACGCTCGAGCAGGTGTTGATGTAACAGCAGGTTATGAAACGGTAGAACGTATCAAAAAACATGTCCAACGCACGGAACGTCAAGGTGTAATGGGAGCAATTGGTGGTTTTGGCGGTCTCTTTGATTTATCTGAATTGAAACTTAAACAACCAGTATTAGTATCAGGGACAGATGGCGTAGGTACTAAATTGAAAGTGGCGATCGCTGCTAATAAACATGAATCAATCGGTATTGATTGTGTGGCAATGTGTGTCAATGATATTGTGGCACAAGGTGCGGAACCGTTGTTTTTCTTAGACTATATCGCTACAGGTAAAGCTATTCCTGAACAATTAGAGCAAATTGTCGCTGGTGTTGCTGAAGGGTGTGTTCAAGCGGGCTGCGCTTTAGTTGGGGGAGAAACGGCTGAGATGCCTGGTATGTATGCTGATAACGACTATGATTTAGCAGGCTTTACAGTGGGAGCTGCTGAGAAAACAGCATTAATAACAAGCGATAATGTTAAAGCGGGTGATGTGTTAGTAGGTTTGCCATCAAGTGGTATCCATAGTAATGGCTATTCCTTAGTTCGTAAGATCTTCTTTGAACAAAAAGATTTTGAATTGGATGTCATCTTACCAGAATTAGGTCAACCTTTAAGTGATGTGTTGTTAACACCCACTAAAATTTATGTAAAGCCAATTCTAGCATTAAAAGAAGCGGTTGCTATCCATGGGATTAGCCATGTGACAGGTGGAGGCTTTGTTGAAAATATTCCACGTATGTTGCCAGAAGGTTTGTCAGCGAACATTAAATTAGGGTCTTGGCCGACGTTACCTATTTTTGAAGCATTACAACATTATGGCGCACTCGATTCACTAGAAGTTTATGAAATTTTCAACATGGGTATCGGTATGGTTGTTGCCATCGCACCTGAAGATGTAGCCAATGCACAAGCAACCTTACTTGCAGCAGGTGAATCGTCTTATGTTATCGGTACAGTTGTTGCAGATGATGCGCATCAGGTTAGATTGGAAGAGGTATAACACAATGAAAATAGCCCTCTTCGCATCAGGAAATGGTTCTAACTTTGCTGCAATGTTGGCGGCAATTGAAACCGGACATTTATCAGCTGAGATTGGTTTATTGGTTTGTGATCAACCAGAAGCCGTAGTCGTTGAACGTGCAAAGGCAAATAATATTGAAACATTTGTCTTTAAAGCTCGTCAATACAAGGATAAAGCCACTTTTGAAACGAAGATAATTGAGCAGTTACAACAACATGAGATTGAGCTGGTTGTGTTGGCAGGATACATGCGCTTAATTGGGCCGACTCTGTTAACAGCATATGAAGGTAAAATTATTAATATTCATCCGTCGCTTTTACCCGCATATGCAGGTAAAGATGCCATTGAACGTGCTTATGCTGCAGGAGAGAAAGAAATCGGTATTACGATACACTATGTGGATGCCGGAATGGATACAGGTGAGCCAATTGCCCAATTTAAAGTTGCCCGAACAGAAGGCGATACATTAGAAAGTTTAGAAGCACGTCTTCATCAAACAGAACATGTTTATTACCCGCAAATTGTACAACAACTTATCGAAAAAATGGAAGGAACGGTGAAAGATAAATGAAACGCGCATTGATTAGTGTATCGGACAAAACAGGTATTTTAGAGTTGGTTGAGCAATTAATTGCCCTTGATTTTGAAATTATTTCAACAGGAGGCACTAAGACATTAATTGCTGAGGCAGGACTGCCTGTTATCGGTATCGAAGAAGTGACAGAATTTCCCGAAATGTTAGACGGGCGTGTCAAAACATTGCATCCCGCAATCCATGGTGGGTTATTGGCACGACGTGATGATGCATCACATATGGCAGCAATTGCTGAACATAACATCGCACTAATAGATTTGGTGATTGTAAATCTTTACCCGTTCCAAGAAACGATTACTCAACCCGATGTCGCTCTCTCTGATGCGATTGAAAACATCGATATTGGCGGACCTTCAATGTTGCGATCAGCTGCCAAGAATCATGCCAGTGTGACGGTAATTGCTGATGCCGCTGACTATGAGCATGTGCTAGCAGAGTACCGTGAATTAGGTGATACGACCTTTGCTACACGTCAACGTTTAGCTGCTAAAGTTTTCCGTCATACGGCGGCCTATGATGCGTTAATCGCCGGTTTTTTAACAGAAGTAGTGGGTGAAGAATACCCAGAAAAACTAACGTTGACTTATAATCGCAAACAAGCGTTACGTTATGGCGAAAATCCACATCAATCAGCTAGTTTTTATGCAGAGCCAATTGTGAAACATGCCTCGCTTGTATCGGCTGAGCAATTACATGGAAAAGAACTCTCATACAATAATATTCGTGATGCGGATGCTGCGTTACATATCGTTCAAGAATTTGAAACTGAATGTGCGGTAGTCGCTGTTAAACACATGAATCCATGTGGTGTTGGCTTAGGTGAAACGATTGAACAAGCCTTCTTAAAAGCCTATGAAGCGGACCCAACATCGATTTTTGGTGGCGTATTAGCCTTTAACCGAGAAATTGATTTAGCAACTGCTCAACCACTCAGTGACATGTTTTTAGAGCTACTCATTGCACCTAGCTATTCATCAGAAGCATTGGCTTTGTTGAGCAAGAAGAAAAATATTCGTCTTTTAAAAATGCCAATATATAATACTTCAGTAGCAAGTGATTATGTGAAAACAAGTGTGGCAGGAGGATTATTGGTGCAACAAGCAGATGAGATTGATGAAGACCCTACAACATGGGAGGTTGTCACCACAGTTCAACCAACAACTGAACAATTAGCAGCCTTGGCGTTCCAATGGAAAGTCGTCAAACACATTAAATCAAATGCGATTGTGATTGGTGATGATTCTCAAACAGTCGGTGTAGGCGCAGGACAAATGAACCGTGTCGGATCTGCGAAAATAGCATTCGAACAGGCAGGTGACAGAACGGTAGGGGCTGTGATGGCAAGTGATGCTTTTTTCCCAATGCCCGATACAATTGAAGAAGCTGCGAAAGTTGGAATTGTTGCGATTGTTCAGCCTGGTGGCTCTATGCGTGATCAAGAATCAATCGATGAAGCGAATAAACATGGCATTAGTATGGTATTTACAAAAATTCGTCATTTTAAACATTAACATAAGAAACAATCGATGAAACGAATAAACATGGCATTAGTATGGTATTTACAAAAAGTCCATTATTTTAAACAACAATAAGGAGGCGCAAACAATGAAATTGCTTGTAATTGGTAGTGGTGGGCGTGAACATGCAGTGAGTAAAAAATTACTTCAAAGCAACCGAGTGACCGCTGTTTATTGTGCACCAGGTAATCCAGGAATGCATGGAGATGGTATAAAAACAGTAGCTATTGCTGAAACTGATGTTGCTGAATTGATAACATTTTCTAAACGTGAGCAGATTACATGGGCATTTGTTGGACCAGAAGTACCGTTATTAGAAGGTGTTGTTGATGCATTAGAAAAAGCAGGTATACCAACATTTGGACCACGTAAACAAGCAGCTTTAATTGAAGGTAGCAAAGATTTTGCCAAGCAGTTAATGTCTAAATATGGGATTCCAACAGCAGCATCACAAACATTCACTGATTTTGAAAAAGCCAAAAATTATTTATTGGAACAAGGCGCGCCGATTGTTGTTAAAGCCGATGGATTGGCTGCCGGTAAAGGCGTGGTTGTTGCAACGACTGTGGAAGAAGCGATTGCTGCGGCGCAAGCGATGTTATGCGATAAACAATTTGGGAATTCAGGTGCACAAATTGTCGTTGAAGCGTTTTTAGAAGGTGAAGAGTTTTCATTGATGGCATTTGTTGATGGTGCTAAAGTCTATCCGATGGTCATTGCACAAGATCATAAACGAGCTTTGGCGGGAGATAAAGGGTTAAATACAGGGGGGATGGGTGCCTATGCGCCCGTTCATCATATTCCAGCTGCTGTTGTGGAAACAGCCATTAAAACGATTTTAGAGCCAACCGCCTTAGCCTTAGTGAACGAAGGACGATCATTTACAGGTGTGTTATATGCAGGGTTAATCCTCACTAGTGACGGACCCAAAGTGATTGAGTTTAATGCCCGTTTTGGCGATCCAGAAACACAAGTTGTATTAGATCGACTCAGCTCTGATTTTACTGCAGTCATTACTGACTTGTTAGCGCATCGAACACCGACACTCGTATGGCAAACTGAAGGGGTAACATTAGGCGTGGTCTTAGCGAGTAAAGGATACCCCGAGGCTTATGAAAAAGGTGCACAATTAGTGGGATTGGAAAAATTAGCAGATCATACGCAAGTGTTTCATGCTGGTGTAGCACAGAATGAAGCCAAGCAACTCATTGCTAATGGCGGACGCGTCAGTCTTTTCAGTGTGCGAGCTAAAACGATGGCAGACGCACAACAAAGCATTTATGCTGAATTAGCTAAACTTGATACCAGTGATTATGTATACCGTAATGATATCGGACATCGAGCATTAAAAGCACCTTCAAGCCCGTTCAGAACTGAAGAGATTGGAAAAGAATGATTAGCGATTATTTTTATCGCTATGAGTATCTTTGAAATTTCACAAGTTTTGGCTTGAAGTGCTGGAGAAAAATAAAAGCACCTTCAAGCCCGTTCAGAACTGAAGAGATTGGAAAAGAATGATTAGCGATTATTTTTATAGCTATGAGTATCTTTGAAATTTCACAAGTTTTGGCTTGAAGTGCTGGAGAAAAATAAAAGCAAAACCAAACGCTGAGCTACAAATAAATTGGAAAAAACCTCTTGTTGACGCTTTATGTCAGGAAGAGTTTTTTTGAAATTTTAGAAGTTTTGGCATAAAATACTAGAGAACAGTGAAAGTATCTTCAATCTTGTAAGTACCAAATAAATTGGCAGTCTGCAGTCTAATAAAAAGGCAAAAGCGACAGTTGAATCAAGCTATTGTTCTTTTTCGCATCAGCATTGTCACTTAAATAAAAAGTTATCCGACTTGCCTTTCACTAGTGTAGTGCGTTAAAATGTTAAAGAGAAGTTGTCGTTAAATTCTGTGAGGGGGATACAACTATGCAAATTGAAAAATTACGAGGTGAAGGCCTCGATGAATTCTTTCAAGCTGTTTTAACATTAAAAGATCTGGAAGAATGTTATCATTTTTTTGATGATGTTTGTACAGTAAATGAAATACAAGCGCTTTCGCAACGTTTTCAAGTAGCTAAAATGTTACGCGGAGGAAGCACCTATAGTAAAATTGAGGAAGCAACAGGCGCTAGTACAGCGACGATTTCACGCGTTAAGCGTTCGTTAAACTGGGGTAATGATTCGTATGAATTGGTAATGTCCCGACTCGAAGAAAATAAAAAAACAGAAAATAAATAAATTTCACCAAAAACTAAAGGGCCTTATCCTTTAGTTTTTTTGATTGTAAGAAATGGCTCTATCTTACTTTTAACTGTGATATTTGTTATAATTAAAAAGAAGTTTTCAAAGTGAAGACGAAAAAATAAAGCAGAAGGAAATAGGCAGAGGGTCTCGTATTTGCCTGTTTTTTTATGTATAATAAGAACAAACGTTCTGTATAGGTGGTGCACAATGGAAATTACTGGAAAACAACTCGTAGAGGGATTGAACCCTGAACAACAAAAAGCTGTTATTACAACCGAAGGGCCATTATTGATAATGGCTGGTGCTGGTAGTGGTAAAACGCGTGTGCTAACACATCGTGTGGCTTATTTAATTAAAGAAAAGAATGTGAATCCTTACAATATTTTAGCAATTACATTTACAAATAAAGCCGCACGAGAGATGAAAGAACGTGTCGGTAAAATTTTAGGTAGTGATGCTGATTCTGTCTGGGTATCAACATTCCACTCAATGTGTGTGCGTATTTTACGTCGTGATGCTGAGAGAATGGGATTGAGTCGTTCATTTACAATTTTAGATTCGAGCGATCAATTAACAGTGGTTAAAAAAATTATGAAGGATCGTGATATTGATCCCAAACGTTATCAACCACGAGCAATGTTATCAGCAATAAGCAATGCTAAAAATGAATTAATTAATGCGACGGAATACACAAAAGAAGCAGCTGGTTATTTTGAAAAATTAGTTGCGGATGTTTATATGGATTATGAAAAAAAATTACGCAAAAATCAAGCGTTAGATTTTGATGATTTAATCATGATGACTATTGAACTTTTCCAACAAGTTCCTGAAGTATTAGAGTTTTATCAACGCAAGTTCCAATACATTCATGTGGATGAGTACCAAGATACAAACAAGGCGCAATATACGTTAGTTAAATTGATGGCTGCTCGCTTTCAAAATATTTGTGTCGTAGGTGACTCTGATCAAAGTATTTATGGTTGGCGTGGTGCGGATATTAGTAATATTCTGGATTTTGAGAAAGACTATCCAAAATCGACAACAATTGTTTTAGAGCAAAATTACCGTTCGACCAAACGTATCTTAGCTGCGGCTAACGGTGTGATTGAAAAAAACAGTAACCGACGTCCAAAAGAATTATGGACAGGTAATAGTGAAGGGAATAAAATCACGTATCATCGTGCGTTAACTGAACGTGAGGAAGCGACTTATGTGGTCGGTAAAATTCAAGACCGTCTTTCAGAATATAAGTACAAAGATATGGCGATTCTTTATCGCACCAATGCACAATCACGTGTGTTAGAGGAAACTTTAATGAAATCTTCTATTCCTTATACAATGGTCGGTGGACAAAAATTCTACGACCGTAAAGAGATTAAAGATGTTTTAAGTTATTTACGTCTTGTTGCAAATAATGCAGATGATATTAGTTTAGCACGTGTTGTTAACGTGCCTAAACGTGGTGTTGGTCCAGGCTCGCTTGATAAGCTAGCAGCTGCTTCGTTAGCTTATGATACAACGATGTTTGAAATGATGGGTCGTATCGAATTAGTAGGGCTATCAACAAAGATAAGTAAAGAGTTATTAAGTTTTTATGATATGATTATTGGTTTTTCACAACAACAGGATTATTTATCTGTCACAGAATTAATTGAACAAATTCTGGAAAAATCAGGTTACCGTGACATGTTGAAAGCGGAGAAAACGATTGAAGCAGAAACACGTGTCGAAAATATCGATGAATTTTTATCAGTGGCACAACAATTCGAAAAAGATAACGATGATAAATCATTGATTGCCTTTTTAACCGATCTTGCATTGGTTGCGGATGTTGATTCATTGCAAGATCCAGCTGAAAATCCAGCTGATGGAGCAATCACTTTAATGACATTGCATGCTGTTAAAGGGTTGGAGTTTCCCGTTGTTTATTTGGTTGGAATGGAAGAAGGCATCTTCCCGCATAGCCGTGCTTTAGATGATGAGGATGAAATGGAAGAAGAACGTCGTATTGCCTACGTAGGTATTACGCGTGCTGAAAAAGAATTATACATGACTGCGGCGTATTCACGAACATTGTATGGTCGTTCAACCAGCAATGCTGAATCGCGTTTTATCAATGAAATTCCAGAAGAACTGTTAGAGCGTGCAACAGAAACAAAAATTAAACAAGCCATTCCATTTGCAACGAATCGTCGTTCAACAGGGCAAAAAACACCCGAAGTTAAAGCGTTGCAACAAACAGGTGGTAGCCAAGCTGGTTGGTCAGTAGGCGATAAAGCGAAGCACAAAATCTGGGGTGTGGGAACAGTTGTCAGTGTGAAAAACGAAGGACGTTCAATGGAATTAGATATCGCCTTCCCAAGTCCAACTGGTGTGAAACGTCTGTTGGCAGAGTTCTCACCAATTGAAAAAGTATAGGATGGTGCAAAAAAATGAACGAACGTTTAGATGAATTAAAACAACGATTACACGAGCTGAGTTATGCGTATTATGTGCTGGATAACCCCGTCGCAGAAGATGGCGAATATGATGCGTTATATGCGGAACTTGTAACAATTGAAACAGCCCATCCAGAGCTTGTAACAGAAGATTCTCCCACGCAACGCATCGGTGGTGTTGTACTAGATAAGTTTGAAAAAGTGCCACACGATGTACCGATGTTGAGCATGGGTGATGTGTTTAACGAGGAGGAAATTCGTCAATTTGATCAACGTGTTCGTAAAGAGCTTGAAGTGGATCAAGTTGATTATACAGTGGAGCTTAAAATTGATGGTCTAGCGTTATCGCTTAAATTCGAAGAGGGTCGCTTGGTACAAGGTGCTACTCGTGGTAATGGTACCATCGGAGAGAATATAACTGCCAATGTAAAAACAATCCGTTCAGTGCCATTGAAATTACGTGAGCCCTTAACCATTGAAATACGTGGGGAAGCCTATATGCCAAAACGCTCTTTCGCCAAATTGAACGAAAGTCGTGAAGAAGAAGGCTTGGCACTTTTTGCTAATCCTCGTAATGCAGCCGCAGGTTCATTACGTCAATTAGATACTAAAATTGCAGCTTCAAGAAATCTTGATACCTTTTTATATGCGGTCGCTAATCCCTCTGTTTTAAATGTAGAACGACACAGTGAGATGTTAGCGGCAATAGAAAAAATTGGCTGTCATGTGAATAATGAATTCAAAGTGGTTCATTCGATTGAAGGTGTGATGGAGTATATCGCGAAGTGGACAGAAAAACGTAATCAATTACCGTATGATATTGATGGGATTGTTATTAAAGTTGATCGTTTTGATTACCAACGTCAACTCGGTGCCACGGTAAAAGTACCGCGATGGATGATTGCTTATAAATTCCCAGCCGAAGAACAATCAACACGTTTAATTGATATTGAGCTAAGCATTGGTCGTACGGGTGTTGTTACACCGACTGCGATTTTAAATCCCGTACAGCTAGCAGGAACGACAGTTCAACGTGCTTCTTTACATAATGCTGACTATATTAACGGGAAAGATATTCGTATAAATGATGAAGTAATCGTTAAAAAAGCAGGGGATATTATTCCAGAAGTGGTGCGAGTCCTAATCGAAAAGCGACCAGCTGATAGCGAACCTTATGTGATGCCCACTCATTGTCCTTCATGCGAAAGCGAATTGGTCCGCTTAGATGATGAAGTCGCACTACGCTGTATTAATCCTAAATGTGGGGCACAAATTCGCGAAGGTTTGATTCACTTTGCTTCCCGTAATGCTATGAATATTGAGGGACTTGGCGATAAGGTTGTTTCACAATTACATGAACATCACTTAATCGCTGATGTTGCCGATTTATACAAATTACAAATGGAAGATTTATTGCCATTGGAGCGTATGGGTGAAAAATCAGCAACAAAATTATTAGCTGCCATTGAAACATCAAAAGCCAATTCATTAGAAATGTTACTATTTGGCCTCGGTATTCGTCATGTCGGTGCAAAAGCTGCGAAGTCACTTGCACAACATTTTGGAGAAATTGAGGCGTTACAAACAGCAACGGTAGAAGAATTAATTAGTATTGATGATGTTGGTGGTATTATGGCCGATTCAATCGTAACTTATTTTAGCAATCCGCAAGTGGTCGAATTGATTGAAGAACTGCGTCAGGTCAACGTTAATTTAACTTATACCGGACCGTCTTTAGCAAATAAATCAGCGGATGAGCTAGTTTTTAATGGTCAAACAGTAGTGTTAACTGGTAAACTAGAGCATATGACACGCAATGAAGCTCAATTACTAATTGAAAGCCTCGGTGGCAAGGTAACAGGCAGCGTCAGTAAAAAAACAGATGTTGTTGTTGCAGGAACCGATGCAGGCTCTAAGCGAACAAAAGCTGAGAGTCTACAGATTCCAATTTGGTCTGAAGCGGACTTACGCGTGTACTTAAAAGATGAAGGTGACCAAAAACTATGAAAAAATTGATTATATTAGCTGCTGGACTTACACTTGTTTTAGCAGGATGTGCGCCACAATTATCAAGTGAAAAAGCCGTTAAAAATGATAGCAGTACGAGTAAAAAAGAAACTCAAATTGTTACGAAAAATAATATTTCAAGTGACTATTACCGCACAATTCTACCTTATAAAGAAAGCCCGACACGCGGATTAATCGTCTCAAACCTCAATACGCGTTTTGATATCAATGAGATGGAAATTGGTTTACAACGTATTGCAACAACGAAATACAACAGTGAAGATTATGCTTTTCAAGAGGGGCAATACCTTACCAAAGGGACGGTTACTTCGTGGTTAAATCGTAAATATTCAGATAAACAACTGAAAGAAAAGAAACTATCAGATAGTGATAACGTTGGTTTAAACCCTGTTTTTAATGGGAATGGTACTGATCGTAATCCAATTTATCTTGCACATATTTTAGAACAAAATTACCTTGAAAATAAGGGTGATACAGTAAAATTAAATGGTGTGATGATTGGTTTAGCAATGAACTCTGTTGATTATTATCAAAAAGAAAGTTACGGTGCAACTTACTCAACACCAATCAGCAAAGCGAAAATGAAGGAAGAAGGCCAAAAAATGGCAGATACGCTCATTACGCGTATGCGCCAAATGAAAGGTTTATCTGATGTGCCAATCACGATTGCAATTTTTGCACAAAATTCAAAAGATGCAATGGTATCTGGTAGTTATTTAAGCTATGCAACTGCTAAACAGGGGTCATCTGAGCTTGGTAAATGGGATGATTTAGATGAGAGCTTTGTGTTATTCCCATCTGATGAAGCCAAAAGTGATCATTTAGATGATTATAACTGGTTCAAGAGTTTCTCAGCAGATATTCAAACGTACTTTTCAAACTTTAATGGTGTCATTGGACGTGGTTTTTATGAAGGAAAAGAATTGAAAAAAATCACAATTGATATTCCTGTAAACTTCTTTGGTGAAGCCGAAATTGTTGGATTTACGCAGTTCGCCACTGATATGGTTGCGAAGCATCTTCCTTCATCTGTAGATGTTGAAGTAAATGTAACAACGACGGATAATCAAGCAAATGCGTCTTTAATTACACGTGACGCAGGTAGTAAAACAGCAAACGTTCATATTTTTGATCGTTAGTATACAATAGAGCACCTCTCAAGAGAGCTGTTTCTGTAAAGAAGTAAAATGTTGTCGAGAAATTATCGATAACATTTTACTTTTTTTGATGTATGAAGCAAATGAGAGCTTATTTAAGTGTTAGTAAAGAATTACTTCCATAGCTTTTGTTGAATTGTGTAAACAATTCATCCTAAACGTTTATTTTAACAGCGATATCGTGTAGAATAGAGAAGTATGAATTAAAGAGTAGTTATTTTAGGAGGGTTAATATGTCTGTTATTTCTAAAGCAGAAGTTGAGAAAGTAGCGAGTTTAGCTCGCCTTGAAATCACTGAAGCAGAAGCTGAACAATACGCAACACAATTGGAACAAATCATTAACATGGTTGAGAAATTAAATGAACTAGATACAGAAAACATTAAACCAACAACACACGCTGTACCGTTGACAAATGTTTTACGTGAAGATGTAGCTGCTGAAGGCCTTGACCGTAATCTTGTGTTAAAAAATGCACCAGATTCGCAAGATGGCTATATCAAAGTACCATCAATTATGGATTAGTAGGGAAGGAGACCGAATAGACATGGCATTATTTGATTTAACTATCAAAGAATTACACCAAAAGTTGGTGAATAAAGAAGTAACTGCAGTTGATTTAGTCAATGCAGTATATGCGCGCGTGGATGAAGTGGAAGAAAAAGTTCAAGCGTTTATCACATTAACAAAAGAACAAGCATTGGCAGAAGCTGCTGCAATTGATGCGAAAGGTATTGATCCAGACAACGTTCTTGCTGGTTTACCAATCGGAATTAAAGATAATATTGTAACAAAAGATATTTTAACGACTGCTGCTAGTAAAATTTTGACTGGTTTTGAACCAATCTATGATGCGACAGCAATGGTTAAATTACATGAAAAAGATATGATCACTGTTGGTAAATTAAACATGGATGAGTTTGCAATGGGATCAACTACAGAAACATCTTACTATGCAAAAACAGCCAATCCATGGGATTTATCACGCATTCCTGGTGGCTCATCAGGTGGTTCTGCTGCAGCTGTTGCTGCGGGTGAAGTTCCTGTAGCTCTAGGTTCAGATACAGGTGGTTCAGTTCGTCAACCTGCTGCATTCTGTGGTGTTGTTGGAATGAAACCAACATACGGACGAGTGTCACGTTATGGGTTAATCGCCTTTGCGTCGTCATTGGATCAAATTGGGCCAATTACACGTACGGTTGAAGATAATGCGCTTGTACTAGAAGCTATTTCAGGTGTAGATGCACATGATTCAACATCTGTGCCACAACCCAAAGCTGATTTTACAAGTGAAATTACTAAAGATATTAAAGGCATGAAAATTGCTGTACCAAAAGAATATTTAGGTGATGGTGTTCAGGATGGCGTTAAAGCACGCGTTCTTGAAGCAATTGAAACACTTAAAAACTTGGGTGCAACAGTGGACGAAGTCAGCTTACCTCATATTGAATATGGTGTTGCAGCTTATTACGTACTTGCATCAAGTGAAGCATCATCGAATCTTTCACGTTTTGATGGCGTACGTTATGGTTACCGTTCACCAGATGCACATGATTTAGAAACACTCTATACAAAATCACGTGCTGAAGGATTTGGTCCAGAAGTGAAGCGTCGTATCATGCTAGGAACGTTTGCTCTAAGTTCAGGTTATTATGATGCTTATTATAAAAAAGCACAACAAGCACGTACGATGATTATTGGTGATTTTGAAAAAATCTTTGCTGATTACGATGTAATTGTTGGGCCAACAGCGCCAACTATCGCATTTAAATCAGGTGATTATGCTAAAGATCCAATTACAATGTACATGAATGATGTGTTAACAATTCCAAGTAACATGGCAGGTGTACCAAGTTTGTCAGTTCCATGTGGATTGAGCGAAAATATGCCAGTTGGCTTACAAATTATCGGTAAACAATTTGATGAAGCGACAGTATATCGTGTAGGACATGCATTCGAACAAGCAACGAACTTTAACGAATTAAAAGCCGAATTGTAGGGAGGTTACAACAGTGAATTTTGAAACAGTAGTAGGACTTGAAGTCCATGTAGAACTAAAAACAGACTCAAAAGTATTCTCGTCATCACCAGCTCATTTTGGTGCAGAACCGAATACAAATACCAGTGTTGTAGACTTAGGTTATCCTGGGGTTTTACCAACATTAAATAAACGTGCCGTTGAATTTGCAATGAAAGCCGGAATTGCACTTAACTGTGAAATTAACCGTGAAACTAAATTTGACCGTAAAAACTATTTTTATCCTGATAATCCCAAAGCCTACCAAATTTCACAATTTGATAAACCAGTAGCTAAAAATGGCTGGATTGATATTGTTGTTGGCGGTGAAACAAAACGTATTCGTATCGAACGTGTTCACTTGGAAGAAGATGCAGGTAAATTAAACCATGAAGGTAACGGCTACTCATTAGTCGATTATAACCGTCAAGGAACACCGTTAATTGAAATTGTATCTGAAGCAGATATGCGTACAGCTGAAGAAGCTTACGCCTACCTAGAAGCGATCAAATCAATTATTCAATATACAGGTGTCTCGGATGTTAAGATGGAAGAAGGTTCATTACGTTGTGATGCCAATATTTCTATCCGTCCATTAGGGCAAGAAAAATTTGGAACAAAAACAGAAATTAAAAACTTGAACTCATTCTCATATGTTCGTAAAGGGATTGAATTTGAAGAAAAACGCCAAGAAAAAGTTTTATTAGCTGGCGGTGTTATTGGTCAAGAAACACGTCGTTTTAACGAAGCAACAGGTGAAACATTGTTAATGCGTGTGAAAGAAGGATCAGACGATTACCGTTACTTCCCAGAGCCAGACTTGGTTGATTTAGTGATTGATGATGAGTGGATGGCAGCCGTTAAAGCTGAAATTCCAGAATTACCAGGTTCACGTCGTGCGCGTTATATTAACGAATGGGGTATCCCTGCATACGATGCGATGGTCTTAACATTAACAAAAGAGATGTCGGATTTCTTTGAAGCAACTGTTGCAAATGGTGCTGAAGCGAAACAAGCGTCAAACTGGTTAATGGGTGAAGTATCAGCGTACCTTAACGCAGAACAACAAGAATTACATGATACAGCATTAACACCAGAAAACCTTGCTGGTTTAATCAAATTGATTGAAGCAGGTACAATCTCTTCTAAAATTGCTAAAAAAGTTTTCCGTGATGTTATTACGGAAGGTGGCAATCCAGAAGAAATCGTTAAAGCAAAAGGGTTAGTACAAATGTCAGATGCCGGTGAATTGACTAAAATCATCACTGAAATTATTGACAATAACCTTCAATCTGTTGAAGACTTTAAAAATGGTAAAGACCGTGCTGTTGGTTTCTTAGTGGGTCAAGCAATGAAAGTTACTAAAGGACAAGCTAATCCAAAAATGGTTAACCAAATCATTGTGGACGAATTAAACAGACGCTAAAATTAAGGACTGTCGCGCTAAAATAGGCGATGTCTGACATATATATATAAAGAAGATTCCTAAAGCTAGCATTTAGGAGTCTTCTTTTTTTCTGAGGAAAATGAAGGAGTTAAGAAAATGTTAAGAATTTCTTGCATCTTTCCTAGTTTTTTATTGTTATTCTATAAAAGTAGTAAGGCGTTACAAGCAAAAGCAATGTATACTTAGGGTGATGAAAAATCAGTAGCGTAAATGAAGGGACGGAATAATGTAATGGCATACCGTGTACTAGTGGCAGATGATGATCATGATATTAGACAGGCAATCACAATTTATCTTAAAAATGAAGGTTTAGAAGTTAGCGAGGCAGCTAACGGTGAAGAAGTATTGCGTATAATTGCGAACGAAGAGGTTCATTTATTAATTTTAGATGTCATGATGCCGATTTTAGATGGTCTAACAACGGCAATAAAATTGCGTGAGAATGATGAAAACATTCCGATTTTAATGTTGAGCGCAAAAAGTGAAGACATTGACAAAATTCATGGTTTACAAGTGGGGGCGGATGATTATTTAGAAAAGCCATTTAACCCACTCGAATTAATGGCACGCGTACGAGCGCATTTGCGACGATATACGAAATTAGGGACGATGGAGAAACCTGCATCAGTGTTAACTATCGAAGGTTTAACATTAGATCAGGTAACAAAAATAGTGACCATTGAAGGTCAGCCCTTAAAAATGACACCCAAAGAGTTTCAAATTTTAGCATTGTTGATGTCACATCCAAATCAGGTATTTTCAATGGAGCAAATTTATGAGCAGATTTGGAAAGAAGTGGGCTTTAATATTGAAAATACAGTATCCGTTCATATTCGTAAAATTCGCGAAAAAATTGAAATTGATCCAAAAAAACCAAAATATTTAAAGGTGGTGTGGGGCGTTGGTTACAAAATCGAACATTAAAACAGCCATCGTGCTGACTATTTTATTAACAGTTATTTGTTATACATTGATTCCCTTAGCAATGTCGCATGATTTAAGAGAACGACTAGTAATGGATAACGATAAAGCAGTAGTGAGTAACTACAATGCAAATAATGATTATTTGCTTCATGACTATACGAGTGAGCTTTTTTTAACAGCGTTAACACAGAAAAATAAAGACAACACGTTAAATTTAACAACAGCTGATGCGCGTGAATTGTACGATAATGAGAAAGCTAACGCTGCAGAAAATACTGACGATAAAAGTACCGAGGAAATGAAGCTTTACCGTACAAAAATTACTGAGGCACAAGCGAGCGGAGATACCAAAAGAGCGAAGAGTTTACGCTCAGAATTCGATGCGATGATAAAAACACAATATGATTATTATTTTGATGATAAAAAAATACTTGCTTGGGCCAATACAAAGTTACTGGCTAATTTGAAAGAAGGGCGTCCGTCACTCGCAGGCAGTAAAGAAGAGCTCGATGATACTTATTATTACTATATATTCGATACAGCCTCAAAAGAGATACTAACGAATATTCCAACTATCAAAGCAAGCTCTAGTAAAGCTGATGTACAAATGGAATTAGAGCGTCTAGGTGCTAACAAAAATAAAGAAATTATTCAAACCAGAACTGTTAAAATTAACCTTAAAGATGAGTTGAATAATGAATCAATTAACTTATACAAAGCGCCATCAGCTGAATATCAAACTATTTTTGCAGATAAAGACTTGTTGGCGAACTACTCAACCTATGTCAAAGAAGTGGGTCAAACAAAAATGATTACTTGGCTGTATGTCATATCGGGTGGGCTTGCTTTAATCGTGTTAGGTTGGTTAGTAGCGAAAAAACAAACATTAAAAATAGCACCGCTGTTTAATTTACCTCTAGATATTGCTTTAATCGGTGTACTTTTTAGCGGTGGTTTACTATTAGTGATCTATCGAAGTACAACTGCCTATGAACTCACACCTTTAATTTTGTCAGGTATTTTGATGGCAATTATTGTGATAAGTAGTCCACGTTTGTATCAAGCATACCGCAGCGAAACAGTCAGAAATGAACTGAAATCAGGTGTGATTGGAAAATGGCTTGAAAACTATCACAGATTATCATTGATGATGCATGTTTTTTGTCTAATCGTGATGATGTGTATGAGTGGGGCATTGGGTCTTCTTATCGCAACACAAGAAAGCCCCTATGTAGGATTGTTCGTTTTTAGTGTGTTAGCACTGCTTAGTTTGATTATGCACATGGTCTATTATCACCGCGTTCGTGAAACAATGAAACGCCCAGCAACTATTATTCAAGCAGCTACTGGGGAAGCAATTATGCAGGTATCGAATAAAACAGTCGCAGAGGTAAATGTTGACTATGAACGTTTAGAGCAACTGATTAATCAAAAAATACAAAAAAGTGAAAAAAGTGAAAGTTTAAAAACGGATCTTATCACCAATGTTAGTCATGATTTAAGAACACCGCTCACTTCTATTGTGACATATAGTGATTTGATGCAACAACCAAATGTTACACTCGCTGACCAAGCTGCTTATGCAGAAGTGATTCAAAGAAAAGCCCAGCGTATGAAACAGTTGATTGACGATTTATTTGAAGTAACGAAGATGGATAATGGTGCAATTGAATTAAATTATACAGAAGTTGACCTTGTCGCACTTGTTAAGCAAAGTGTCGGTGAGTATACAGAAGAATTCAATTCAAGTAGTTATTTGCTAAGAACAACATACCCTGAACAACCAATAATGGTAACAATTGACAGTGATAAGATTTGGCGTGTGATTGATAATTTATTACAAAACACCTTGAAATATACGTTACCACAATCTCGTATCTATGTTACTGTGCAAGATGAGATGAACCAAAGTCGGATTATTATCAAAAACATTTCAAATTATGAACTTAATGAAGCTGCACCGCTATTAATTGAGCGTTTTAAACGAGGCGAACAAGAAAAAGCACGTGATACTGAGGGACATGGCTTGGGGTTGGCGATTGTTCAGTCGATTGTGTCGCTGCATCAAGGACAACTGATTGTTACAGTAGATGGTGATATGTTCAAAGTACAAGTTGTTTTACCACATAAAGCCGCACAAGAAAGTCAGTTTGGGCTATGAGAACCC
>NZ_JAFYUW010000030.1:0-12987 GCF_017549435.1 Brochothrix sp. | reverse complement strand
TATACAGGATTTAGCTTAATTTCAGGTGTTTTATTAGGATTATTTTATTTGATACCTAGAACAAGCCGTCGCCATCTCTTTCACAATTTGAAGCTATTGACCATGATTGGTATTTTATTGATAGTCATCGCATCTATCACTCAATTCATTGCGCAAACGGCTTTGTTAAATAATGTTTCAGTTGTGAAAGCATTAGATTTTAGACTTGCATGGAAGACTTTAATCAGTACAGAGTTTGGCATCATTTGGTTAATCAGAACAGTTTCGTTATTTATGTTTGCAGTAATAGGTCATTTTTATTTTAATCGGTCGAGCGATAAATGGCATCTTAAGTTAGGTGTTATGACGTTGTTGTTTATTATAATGGGTCTTGCGACTTCTTTTATGGGTCATACACAGGCTTATACAACAATAATACTTTCAACCTTAACGGATTGGATTCATTTAACAGCTGCTGGAATATGGCTAGGAGGTGTAATGCTTTTATTATCACTTTACCTGGCACATCGTTCTAAAAAAAGTGATGAAGTGGTGAATGTCGCCTATTCAACAAGTCTAGAACGTTTTGCAGCTGTCGGATTTATTGCCGTTTTAGTTCTTATAATGAGTGGTGTGTTACTCAGTGCATTTTATTTGTCATCATTGATGCAGATATTCAAATCAACCTATGGACAAACATTGTTGATTAAAGGCTTGTTAATTTTCATCATGGGTGTTTTAGGCATTTTCCATTTTGTATCTCGTACAATGAAAAATAAAAAAGTGCCAAATAGAGGGACATTGTGGGCTGAAATTATAGCAGGACTGTTGATATTAGGTGTGGTAGGTTTTCTAACTAATACGGCAACACCACCGCCACCTGATCCAAAACCGATTTCGTCTAGTGTAGTTGTAGGCGATCATACAATTGATCTTGAAGTGCTTCCAGCCGTTATTGGACAAAATACATTCAGAGTTAGAATGGATAGAGAAAAAAAAGAAGGTAATTGGCAACAAATTAAGATGATTGTAGAAAAAGATCGAAGCGAAGTTTCAACAACAACTACGATGTCTTGGAACAAAGATGCGCAATCTTATGAAGCTCAAGGGTTATTTATTAGTCAAGTTGGTCGTTGGAAAATTACAATTAAGGCATTATCAGAAGATTTTAAAACAGTCGAAGAGACGTTTATTATTAGAATTGAACGTTAATCAATAAGAGGGGGAAATAATATTGAAAAAATTAAGTATAGTATTATTAACAGTTATTGGAGTATTCGGTCTGAATATTTCAGCAAGCGCACATGTCACAGTTAAACCAGCAGTTTCACAAACAGAGTCTTACGAAACATATACGATGAAGGTGCCGAATGAAAAAGATATTCTTACAAACAAGGTAGTGCTAGTTATACCAAAAGAAGTTACGTTTTATAATTATCAACCTATCCCTGGTTGGAAAGTTACAACTGATAAAACAAAAGATGACAAAATTGAACGCGTGACTTGGGAAAAAGAAAAAAACGCAGGCGGTATCGATGTAGGTCAATTTCAGCAATTTAGTTTTGATGCTAAAAATCCCGATAAAGAGGGATCAATTGACTGGGATGCGTATCAGTATTATGAAGATAAAAGTATCGTCGAGTGGACTGGTGATTCCGATTCAGACTCACCACATTCTCAAACAACTATTGAAAAAGCAGCAGAAAAAACAGACTCTCATGGGCATACAAAAGTTACAGATACTAAGGATTCAGGGAAAGAATCAACCAATAACACAAATACAATTGCCCTCTGGGTTATAAGTGGGTTAGCCTTACTAGCAAGTGTAATGGCTATTGTCCTTTCTACAAGAAAAAAGTAAATTGATTTTTAAACCAAGCCGATTAGGCTTGGTTTTTTTCTTTCCCCCTCCTCTTGCAGAGTTAAATTGCTATTTGTCATTGCAAGACGGTGAAGCGTATAATATAGTAAGAAGTAAGATAGTTAATAATAGCTAAATTAAGAAAGTTGCAGGAGGTTATTCATGAAAAAAATATGGAACGTTGTACAAAGCAATTTTATTTATTATATCTGGGCTTTCATGATACCCCTTGTCATCATGGCGCTTGTTTATTACAGTTTAGGAATATACTGGGGAAGTGAACGTTCTATCTTAGCAAGTGATAGTTTTTCTCAATATAGTAATTTTCATGCAAGTTTAAATAATGTGCTACATGGAAAGGCGAGTCTTTTTTATAATTGGAACTTGGGATTAGGCTTTAATTATTATGCATTAATGTCTTACTACTTAGGTGGTATTTTTCCATTCTTTGTTGTGTTCTTTTCTAATGCGAATATGCCAGATGTCTTGTATTTAATGACAATTGTTAAAGTTGGCGTTATTGGATTGAGCTTTTGGATCTATGCGAAAGAAACCTTTAAAATAAATCATTATTTTCATCTTGGTTTGAGTGTTGCTTACGCATTAATGTCGTTTGTTGGTGCCTATTCGATGTCAATCATGTGGTTGGATGCACTCATCTATTTACCGATGGTTGTTTTGGGAATAAATCGCTTATTGCAAAAGTCTAAACCTACTTTATTATTCGTGGCTTATGCTCTATTATTTATTTCTAATTACTATATGGGTTTTATGGTGGGAATATTTACCGTTATGTACGTCATTTGCATGGTTATACTCGAACCTGAAGGACGTTTACGTAAGTTAGTGTTATATTTTAGCACATCGATACTAGCAGGTTTAACATCGATGATTATGATTTTGCCAATGATTTTAGATTTACGAAATAATGGTGAAAAATTATCGACAATCACAAGTTTTTTAACAGAAGAAACACATTTATGGGATATGGTAGTCAAATCAATGATAGGTGTTTATGACACAACGAAGTATAATAGTATTCCTTTTACATATGTTGGATTGTTACCTCTCATTATGGCGATTTTCTTTTTTGTTACACCAAAAATAGCCTTGAAAACAAAAGTTGTTTTGGGTTCATTATTAATGATTATTTTTATTAGTTTTAATATATCGGCACTTAATCTATTTTGGCAAGGGATGCATTCTCCATACATGTTCTTGTTCCGTTATTCGTATCTGTTTTCATTCACAGTTGTGATGTTAGCAGGGTATGGCTTAGCAAAATATGAACGAAAAGACAGTGGTAAACTTGTAGTTATCAGTGTTATATTAGCGGCAGTATTCCTAGGTGTGAAGTATTTATTACCAGAAACGCTCTATACTTACGTAACAATGGATTCACTCTATTTAACCCTAGCCTTTTTACTTATATATGTCGTTATATTTTCTTTGGCTGGCTTTAACAAAGATATAAAAAAATACTTAGCATTACTTTTAGTAATTGTAATGGTGAGCGAAGCGGCTGTTAATATGCGAACAATGATTAATGGTGTACTTTCTGATTGGAATTATCCAGCAAGAACCGCTTATTCAGAACCGTATTCAACATACCGGGAAGTGGTTGAAAAAACAGTTGGAAAAGATACTAAAGAATTTTACCGTACAGAAACAATGAATCCTGTATCTGCCAATGATGCCATAAACTATGGTTTTAACGGTATTAGCCAATTTTCATCTGTGCGTAATCGAAACGCCCTTTCATTTATGAATGATTTAGGTTTTAAATCACGGGGGACCAATCTAAATATTCGTTATGGTAATAATACGTTGTTGATGGACGCATTGTTTGGTGTTCGTTACAATATTTCAAAAGTGCCTATTAATAAGTTTGGTTTTAGCCAATATTCAAATGACAAAGGTTACTATGTTTTTAGAAATACTGATGCGTTACCTTTAGGTATGGTTACTGCTGATAAAATTAATAACTTCAAAGTGAAACCAAAAGATAACTTGGGAACGCAAGCTGCCTTGTTTAGTCAGTTAGCTAAATCAACCAATACTTACTTTACACGCAACCAACCAGCTGTAGTCAGTACTGAAAATGTTACGCTATCAAAAGATACAAACTCAGGCAATGTTACTTATACCGCGATAAAAGATAAAATAGATAAAAAAATCACTTGGAAAGTTCATGTTCCAGCCAATAAACAAGCCTATATGAGTTTATGGCCAACCGATTATGGTCAATTGAGCTCTTCTTCCGTATTGATGACTGTGAATGGCATTAATAAGGCAACTCAGTTATCTATTAATGGACAATACCATGATTTAGGCTACTATCCTAAAGCGCAGGATATTGAATTTACAACGAATTTTTATGGAACAGATGTTATCACATTAAGCGATCCAGTTGTTGTGTTTATGGATGTTAATCAATACCAAGATGATGTTGCTAGAATTGCTCAAAACGGTGTTGATTTTAAAGTGGAAGGTCGTAAAGCAACCGCTGATGTCACTGTGAAAGAAGCTAAACAGACAATCTTCACAACCATTCCTTATGATAAAGGATGGAAGCTTTATGTGGATGGCCAACTAACGCCAATTAATTCTGTAAATGATGCATTTTTATCACTTCCTGTTGAAAAGGGCAAACATAAGATAGAACTTGTCTTTTTCCCTGAAGGTCTAGTATCAGGGATAATCCTCTTCTTTGTTGGAATTGGCGCTTTCTGCCTATTGTTAATTTACAACAGGAGAATGAATAAATATAAATAAAAATGAATTTAACTAGGTTTAAAAGCCCTTTTAGTGTAATATATCAGTATATGATGTATATGATGTATATGAAAGGGGCTGTGCGCCATGGTTGATTTTGAAATGGCAGAGATTGTAAAATCTCTGCCTTTTAATTATTTTAGTGGAATAGATGATAAAGTAGCAGCGAAAATAGATGCTGGGGAAGATGTTATTGATTTAGCAAGTGGTAGTCCTGATTTGGCAATGGATCCAGCTGTTTTAGCTGCGATACAATTAGCTCTTACAGATCCAAGTAACCAGGCTTATCCGCCGTTTACGGGTAAAGCAAAACTTAAACAGGCAGTAGCTAACTTTTATCAACGGATGTATGGCGTAGTAATAGATGCTGAAAAAGAAGTGATGATTGTTAATTCATCGGGTGTAAGTGTAGTTGCTGTACCACAAACGCTTTTGAATCCTGGTGATACCATTTTATTAACTAATCCAGCTTATCCACCGTATTTTGCTGCTGCAAAATTGGCGCAAGCTGAAGTATATGAAATGCCAGCACTAGCTGAGAACGCTTTTTTACCTGATTTTGAAGAAATTCCAATTGAAGTAGCTAAGAAAGCGAAAGTAATGATGTTAAATTACCCTAATAATCCAACAGGTGCCGTGGCAACGACAACGTTTTTTGAAAAAGCGATAACATTTTGTGAAAAGTACCATATTGCACTTATTCATGACTTTGCTTATGCAGCAATTGGCTACAATGGTGTTAAACCATTGAGCCTAATGCAAATGGGTAATGGAAAAAATATCGGAGTAGAATTGTACACAGCTTCCAAAACATTTTCGATGGCAGGTTATCGTTTTGGTTTTGTAGTCGGAAACGAATCAATTATCTCCGCTTTTAAAAATTATCATAGCAATGCTTACAGTACTGTTCCTGGTTTTATTCAAGATGGAATGACTGCAGCTTTAAATGGCTCTTATGCTAAAATTGAAAGCAATCGTCACATTTATGAAGAACGTTTAAACGCCTTAGTAAGCGGATTACAAACAATCGGTTGGAAGGTAGAAGCGCCACAAGGCTCACTTTTTGCATGGTTTAAAGTGCCGAAAGGATATACTAGTGAAACGTTTGCCGATTGTTTATTAGAAAAGGCAAATATTGCGGTTGCACCAGGTTCTGGATTTGGTTCTGAGGGGAAGGATTATGTCCGTGTGAGTGTGTTACAAGAGTTACCGCGTATTCATGAAGTGATTGATAGAATCGATAAGCTTAATTTGTTTTAGAAAGTAAAAAGAGGTGACTTATCCTACATCAATATAAATGATCACAGTATAAAATCACTTTTTATTTTATCCACGGTCTACTTATAATATAAAAAAGAAGATGCATCTAAAATGCATCTTCTTTTTAAGCAAAAATTAGCAAAGCAATCAGTAGTATTGTCACACAGAGATGTAACCATTTGTGTAGCATCAGTATAGCGATGTATTCTCTAACAAAGGCAGTGGGTAAGTAATAAGGTGCCGTATGAGCACCGATGCCACCACTATCAAGATGAACACGTTTGGCAAAAATACCAGCTCGGAATGTGTGATAATTATTTGTAACAAAAATACTAGAATAGGTATCTTTTAAACCATCCATTATTTTTTTAGAGAAGCGTAAGTTTTCTTCTGTAGTAGTGGATTTATCCTCGATAATAAGGTGTTTTTCAGGGATGCCCTGCTCAATTAAATAATGTTTCATTGCGGTTGCTTCAGCAACTAATTCATCAGGTCCTTGACCACCAGAAACAATAATCAGCGGTGGCGTTGTACGATGTTTTTGCTTAAGATAAAAACGTTTGGCAGTATTTAAGCGACTAGCTAGCAAGGGAGTCACTTTATCCCCATTTAATCCACAGCCAAGAACAATGATGAAATCTTGGTTTAATCTTGGGCGATTTAGCTGGTAAATCATCGCTGAAATAAAACAATTAAAAAAGATGAAAATATAATAACCAACAATTAAAATAAAAGCTGCATATATTCGTTGAATAGAAGGTGCTGCTAAAAAGCGTTCAGTAAAAGTGATACTGATAAAAATAATCAATACGAGTCCAAAAGCTAAGGATAGAATATTGGGTAATGTGCGGCCTTCTTTTTTTATAACAACTAATCCATTAAGAATTAATGCTACCCCAATTAAAATAACAAATACACGGGCACCAATAAAACCATAATAGATAATTTTAGTATTGAGATCATCTAAGGCCCATATAGAGACTAACCCAAATAATAAAATGAAGAGGCCTATAGTTAACAAAATAGAATTGCTAACGCGCCGATTATCAATGGCATTAAAAATAAAAAAGAGACTAACAAAACCTAATCCGGTAATTAAAAAAGCAAACACAGAAAGTCACCACCTATTTCTTTTATAATTTTATTATACTCTATTTGTATAGGAAAGAACTTACAAATAATACGCTTCATGATAGAATGAAAGGGAGTCGAAATAAAGGAGCGATATAAATGAAGCCACGAGCAATTATATTCTTTGATTTAGATGGAACATTATTAATAGGACCAAATCAAATTGATGAAAGTTCACTTGAAGCAATTAAATTATTACGCCAAGCAGGGTATTTACCTGTTATTGCAACAGGGCGGGCAAGGCACGAAATTGAAAGTGTACTTGAACAAACGGGGATTGAAGCTCTAATAACAATGAATGGTCAGTATGTGGTAAATGCAAACGAGCTGATTTATTCGAATCCACTTAAAGTAGCAGATATGAACGCACTAAAAGAAGCGGCACTATCTAAAAATTATAACGTCACCTATTATAGTGATGCTGAAATAACATCGGAACGCGCCGATGATCAGTGGACAGAATTAAACTACCAAAGTTTGCATAGTAGTTATCCACAACATCGTCCACAGTTGTATACAGAAAAAGAAATTTATTTAATGTTATTAATGACAAAAGAACCAGATCCAGAGTTACTCACAGGTTTTCCACAATTTAGTTTTTTAAGAAACACACCGTACGGATATGATGTTGTACCTAAAGGCGCTTCTAAGGCAGTTGGTATTTTGCAATTTATTGAGCAACAAGGGTTTGAAGGTATTCCGACATATGCATTTGGCGATGGTATCAATGATATGGAGATGTTTAAGTTGGTTGATAAGGGTGTTGCCATGGGAAATGCGGTGGCGCCTTTGAAAGAAATTGCACATCATATAACCGATGATTTTAAACAGTCGGGCATTTATAATGGTTTGAAACACTACGGATTGATATAGGAGGACACAAATAATGTATAAAATTATTGCACTAGATTTAGATGAAACACTGTTAAACAATGAAGGTCAATTATCACAGGTTAACAGAGAAGTACTGATAGAAGCGCAATTAGCAGGTAATACTGTGGTCTTAGCTTCCGGGCGTCCTTTTGATGGAATGACAAAATTAGCAAAAGAATTACAATTAGAACAACATAACGGTTATATTTCAGCGTATAATGGAGGTTATGTGTATAATTGTGAAACGAAAGAAGCAATCTTTGCCAATACGATTCCTGTGGAATTAGCACAAGAAATGACGAAAGAAGCAATCACTAGAGATATTGATATCCTTACATACAGTGAGGGAACCATCTTAACGCGACGTCCTAATGAATGGGCGACCTATGAAGGTGGACTTGTGGATATGCCTGTATTCGAAAAGGAAGATATGGTAGAGGCAATTAACCATCCAGTAAATAAAATGATGTTTTTAGCCGCATCAGAAGATTTAGATGTTGTTGAACCACTCATCAAAGCTGTATTTGCGGATAGACTACAAGTTGTTCGTTCAAAGCCATTCTTCTTAGAATGCACTATGAAAGGTATTACTAAAGGTGCTAGTTTAGACGTATTAGCGAAGTCTCTCGGTTATACGGCAGAGAATGTTATTGCCTGTGGAGATAGTAACAACGATGAGAGTATGATTAAATATGCGGGTCTAGGTGTTGCAATGGCAAATGCCAATGACAATATTAAAAATTTGGCTTCTTATGAAGCGCCGAGTAATGCTGATGATGGTGTTGCAGCGGTTGTTCGTAAATTTATGTTGAAGCCGTAATATAAGAAAAGAGGAACAATACATGTTAACATTTGAACAAAAAGAAGCAATTATCGATCAATTTTCAGAATTAAAAAAACAACCGGTCTCATTGAAACGTATTAACTATCATTATGAAGAAAGTGAACAAGAAAAAACAATCCTTGTCCGACACTTACATCCTAATGGTAACATTTGGATATATGCACCTTTCTTAGCTATGGAAGAAACAGATGATAAAGGTTATGTTAATGGACGTGACTACTCAGAAAAACAATTAATTGCAGCAGTACAAGCGGGCATTGATGAATTACAAAAGGATGAGTCTGGTTTTAAAGCAGACTATAAAGAAACTTGGGCCAACACGCGTTTACATCAAAAGTTAGTTTTAGCGCACGAAAAAGATATGTGGCAAGTATTGACTGATGATGGTAACATTGAGATGGCTTTTTATGCAAAAACCGCAGCTGAGAGTTATTTGGAAGATGAAGGTTTTTTCAAGAGTAACGATTAAATTAAAATATTATCAAGAGTCTATGCACACTTGTTGAACAAAACGAAGTTCTATCGAGATTTTTTCGATAGAACTTCGTTTTTTTATGGATAATTAAATAATAACTAGAGTTATCCACAGCTATAATCAAGTTATCAATCAAATGTTTTTTTGAAATAACATTGACAAAGAAAGCGATATCATTTATATTATAAAGACACTTTATTAATTAGTTTTATTAAGTTATACAAGTAATTTACTTGAGAATGGAGAACAAGAATGACGACCTTATTAATTATTATTTATGTAACATTTATTAGTTTAGGCTTGCCAGATGCAGTATTAGGTTCATCTTGGCCACGTATGTATATGGACCTGAATTCAAGTATTGCTTCAGCAGGTCTAGTTGCGATGATAATCTGTGGTGGTACCATTATTTCTAGTTTGTTCAGCGCACGTCTCATCAATCGCTGGGGAACAGCTCATGTTACTATCGTTAGTGTTTTATTGACTGCAATTGCGTTAGGAGGTATTGCTTTTGTACCGAATTTTATTTGGTTATGTCTCTTAGCTGTGCCACTAGGTCTAGGTGCAGGTGCAGTGGATTCTGCATTGAATAATTTTGTGGCACTTCACTATAATGCGAAACATATGAACTGGCTGCATTGTTTTTGGGGGATAGGAGCAACATCAGGTCCATTGTTAATGGCGCTCTTTTTAATGAAAGATAATGGTTGGCGCACGGGTTATCTAGTGATTGGTGTGCTACAAATTATTTTGGTCTTGGTACTATTTATAACGCTTCCGATGTGGAAACGTGCGAAAATCACAACTGGTCCAAGTGAAGTAAAAGCAGAAGTCAAAATAAGTGTCTTATTAAAAATTAAAGGTGCTAAATCAGCTTTAGTTGGTTTTTTCTGCTTTTGTGCAATTGAAATGACAGCAGGTCTTTGGGGCAGTACATATCTTGTTCTATACAAAGATATCTCGGTAGTTACCGCAGCTAAGTGGGTCTCATTCTTCTATATCGGTGTTACTGTAGGACGTTTTATAGCGGGGTTAATAAGTGTGCGTGTGTCCAACATCAATATGATTAGAGGGGGACAATTCCTGATTATCGTGGGTGCGACTTTGATGATTATTCCATTAACAGATCAATTTCAATTGATGGGCTTTATCATTTTAGGTTTAGGTTGTGCACCGATTTATCCCTCAATGTTACATGAAACACCTCATCGTTTTGGAAAAGAGATTTCGCAAGGTATCATGGGTATACAAATGGCAACAGCCTATATTGGAAGCACCTTTGTACCACCATTAGTTGGTTATGCAACCAATCGTGTGGGATTTGGAATTTTCCCGATTGTCATTTTAGGTTTTGTTGTTCTAATGATGTTATCCACAGAAAATATTAATCGTATTTTACGGAGACGTAAAGATACAGCGTTAGCTGGCAGCTAACAAGTAAAGAAGTATATTCATCAAATAATAGTAATATAAAGTTTTTGAAGCTACAATTAAGCCGAGCTAGGTCGTTACTTCTTGGTTTATCGATGACGTTTAAAAAGCTTTTAAGAAATAGCTATATTTGATTTTGAATATAAAAACAGTTTGATATTACTTTGTTTACAAGATTTCCCGACAATGACTTGTCGGGATTTTTTTATTCTTTTGGAATATTCGAGTTGTTCGAAGCTTACTCATATTTATGTTATGGTTAAAAAGAGGGGTGACATCATATGCAAGAGAAAAAAGTTATTCAAGAAGGAAAAGCAGTTCTCAATGAAATGAATGCCACATTGCTAGAAATTGAAGATCTCCCATTGAAAAAAATTGTCCGAGCGGGAATGAAACAACTAGAAGAAGTGGAAACTGCACCTCAGATTATTTTAAATAAGATTGTTACTGATTGTTATCGTGAAATTATTGAACGCAGAATTCATATGACACAAGAAAGTGAGATGTCGCTAATGAAGTTGGGACATATCTCACAACAAGGTGGCTATGATTTTAGTTATGGTGAATGGTGGGGACATCGTAAATAAATAAAAATTGTTGTGCACACTATTAACAATTTTTTGTTAATAACTTTTTTAAAAGGGACTTTTATTTTTTTCAATTTATCGCTATACTAGTAAAAACTGTTAAAGGGGCTAAGGGAATGACAACTATAAAAAAAACAACGCAACATGCAATTGCTACAGCAACAAAAAAAATTAGTGCTGATAGTATTATAAAGAATGGAAATGTTTTAAATGTATTCGATGGTAGTTGGTCACAACAAAATATCGCTATTGCAGGCGATAAAATTGTGGGTATAGGGGATTATCACGAAGCTAAGCATATCATTGATGCAACAGGAAAATACATTGTTCCCGGGTTTATTGATGCACATGTTCATATAGAGAGTTCGAATGTGACGCCCCAAGAGATGGCACGAATACTATTGCTAAACGGTGTTACTTCAATTGTGACTGATCCACACGAAATTGCGAACGTTGCAGGAGTTGACGGGATTAGGTTTATGATTAAAGAGGGTGAAAAAAGTCAATTAGACACGTACTTTATGCTACCATCATCTGTTCCTGCTGTATCTTTTGAACACGCAGGTGCAATTCTGAAAGCTGCGGATTTAAAACCGCTCTATCAAGAAAAAACAGTTATTGGTTTAGCAGAAGTAATGGATTATCCAGCAGTTTTTAGCGGTGAAGAAGATATGATCCAAAAAATAACTGATGCATTGGTTTCAGGTGGGCATGTTGATGGCCATGGTGCGGGTTTAACAGCAGAGCAAGTTGAAATATATATGGCTGCTGGTATTCGAACAGATCATGAAAGCACAACAGAAGATGAAGCACGTGCACGTATGTTAGCAGGAATGAATGTATTTATTCGCGAAGGTACGATTACCCGCGATACGTTGAATGTAATAGGTGCCGTAACTCCCTTAAATTCACGCCGTTTCTCTTTTTGTACCGATGATAAATTAATCAGTGATTTAATGACAGAAGGCTCTATTAATTATTCGGTTAAGTTAGCAATCGAAGCGGGGATTGCACCAGAAATTGCTTACCAGATGGCATCATTAAATGCAGCAGAAGCACACCAATTGACTGAAATAGGAGCTATTGCAGCAGGCTATCAAGCGGATATTGTAATTTTAGACAGTATAGAAAAAGTAAAGATTGATACTGTTATTAAACGTGGTCAAGTTGTTGTTGTTGATGGTGAACGAGATGAGGCTTTATTTAATCAGCAAAAAGCTACATTTAAGTCGCCAAAAATTGAACATCAGGTTAAAAAAAATGACTTAGTATTGCCGTTGGTCACAGGAAAAGTTAATGTGATTGGGATTCAGCCAAATCATGTCGAAACAGATCATCTTCACTTACAAGTTACACCAGATAATGGTGAATTTAAAACGGATTATCAGCAAGATATTGTTAAAATGGTTGTTGTTGAACGCCATCATGGTACGGGCTGTGTTGGAGTCGGGCTTGTAAAAGGATTTGAGCTTAAAGAAGGAGCATTTGCGACAACTGTTGCTCATGATTCACATAATATCGTGGCTGTTGGAACGAGTGATGAGGCAATTCTTAAAGCGATTGCTCATGTGACTGATATTGGCGGTGGTATTGCAATGATTGATGGAAATCTTAGCGTACTTGCTGATTTACCTTTACCGATTGCGGGTCTTTTATCGGATCAACCCTATGAAATTGTAAATGATCAATTAAAAGGTCTACATACTGCATTTGAATCAATTAGTACGGCAAGAGGATTTGACCCAATGCTCACATTATCATTTTTGACATT
>NZ_JAFYUW010000029.1:0-6682 GCF_017549435.1 Brochothrix sp. | reverse complement strand
TAGTCGCTTTATAAATAATCAGTAAAAAGCCAATTTTTAAACTTGACTTTAATAGTTGAAACCACAAAAATGCTTGCTGTAGTTTTATATGCGTTTATTTGATCACCCTTCGAATGAGCGTCATTTTAGCAGTGGACTTCTTCTCTAGCCGAGACGTTGAACAAAGCCAACAAAATGTGTTTATCCCAACATGTTTTAGACCTCATATTGCCCAAACAGCAGTCGGGTCAGATTTTTTTCCTATTGCTATGAAAACTATGAAATTTGTGTGCTATAACATGGCAGACATTTAATGAATTAACCACAATACAAATGCCCTCCATTTGTTTGTGAAAAAGATTAGGGTGAATCACGTTGGAACTTTTATCTGGTGGTGAAATGCTTGTTCGCGCATTGGCGGACGAAGGCGTTGAACATGTTTTTGGATACCCAGGCGGCGCAGTCCTGCATATTTATGACGCGCTCTTTCAACAAGAAAAAGTCAATCATTACCTTGTGCGTCATGAGCAAGCTGCAGGTCATATGGCCGATGCTTATTCACGCGTAACGGGTAAAACTGGTGTGGTTTTAGTCACATCAGGTCCTGGCGCAACCAATACGGTAACACCTATTGCGACGGCCTATATGGACTCAATCCCGATGGTGATTTTGTCTGGACAAGTGGCCAGTCATTTAATTGGTGAAGATGCATTCCAAGAAACAGACATGATTGGGGTTTCTCGTCCCATCGTGAAACATAGTTTTCAAGTGCGTCATGCCAGCGAAATTCCATCAATTATTAAAAAAGCATTTTATATCGCATCGTCAGGCCGTCCAGGTCCTGTGGTGGTCGATATTCCTAAAGATGTGACCAATCCAATCGATAAATTTGCTTACGAATATCCTGAAAAAGTGAAGATGCGTTCTTATCAGCCGCCATATCGCGGTCACTCTGGTCAGATTCGTAAAGCAATTGAAGAATTAATCACTGCTGAGCGTCCAGTTATTTATAGTGGCGGCGGTGTGGTTCAAGGCAATGCTTCTGCATTATTGACGGAACTGGCGCATCTTTTAAATTATCCCGTGACCAATACCTTGATGGGATTGGGTGCTTTTCCGGGTGATGATCAGCAATTTATTGGTATGTTGGGCATGCACGGCACGTATGAAGCCAATATGACCATGCATAATGCCGATGTGATTTTGTGTATCGGCGCGCGTTTTGATGACCGTGTGACCAATAATCCAGCCAAATTCTGTCCAAATGCCAAAGTCATTCATATTGATATTGATCCGGCGACCATTTCAAAAACCATCATGGCGCATATTCCAATCGTGGGTGCAGTTGAACCAGTATTGCAAGAGATGTTGGTACAGCTGAAACAAATGAATGTGTCTCAGCCAAATCCAGAAGCAATTGCGGCGTGGTGGGCTCAAATTAATGAATGGCGTAAAGTGCATGGTTTGCGTTACGAACCAGGCGTAAATGGTGTGATGAAACCGCAACAAGTGGTTCAGGCACTGGATAAAATTACCAACAGTGAAGCGATTATTACTTCAGATGTTGGTCAACATCAGATGTTTGGGGCCAACTACTATACCTATAAGCGACCACGCCAATGGATTAACTCCGGTGGTTTGGGCACGATGGGCGTTGGTTTACCCTATGCGATGGCCGCAAAGTTGGCTTTTCCAGATCAGCAAGTGGTCTGTATTACCGGTGAAGCATCCATTCAGATGTGTATCCAAGAATTATCTACCTGTAAGCAATATGGTTTAAATGTCAAAATCTTGTGCTTAAACAACCAAGCTTTAGGCATGGTAAAACAGTGGCAAGATATGAACTATGAAGGACGCCATTCAAGTTCTTATGTCGATTCATTGCCTGATTTTCCGAAATTGATGGAAGCTTACGGTCACGTGGGTATTCAAATTGATCATGCTGATGAACTTGAGTCGAAGTTGGCTGAAGCGATGGCAATTAATGACAAATGTGTATTCATTAATGTCATGGTCGATCGTACAGAGCATGTTTATCCGATGTTGATTGCCGGTCAATCCATGCAGGATATGTGGTTAGGAAAAGGGGAGCGCACGTCATGAGACACATTATCTCGGTACTCGTTGAAAACGAAGCGGGTGCGCTTTCTCGCTTAGTCGGTTTGTTTTCTCAGCGCGGTTATAACATTGAAACTTTAAATGTTGCGCCGACTGAAGACGCCACCATGTCGCGTTTGACCCTGACCACCTATGGTGATGATCATAAAATCGAACAAATTACCAAACAACTGAATAAATTGGTTGAAGTGGTCAAAGTGGTCGATTTATCTGAAGGGCCACATATTGAACGTGAATTGATGTTGATCAAAGTCAAATCGCTCGGTGCCGCACGTGCAGAAATTAAACGTACAGCCGATATCTTTCGTGCCCAAATTGTTGATGTAACGCCAACCACTTACACCATTCAAATTGCAGGAACCACAGATAAAATTGATGGTTTTATCGATGCATTGGCAGAAAACACGATTCTTGAAGTGGTGCGTTCTGGTGTATCTGGTATTGCGCGCGGCGAAAAAGTTTTAACTCTTTAATTTTTAACTACCCTATTCATCCTCTCCTTGCATAATGGAGAGGGGCTTAACCATAGTGGTTAAGCTTAAAAGGACACAAAAAGCATTTAAGCGGAGACAACAATGCAAATTTTTTATGATAAAGACTGTGATTTATCGATCATCCAAGGCAAAAAAGTAGCGATTATTGGTTACGGTTCACAAGGTCACGCACATGCGCTTAACCTTAAAGAATCGGGTGTTGATGTTACTGTAGGTTTACGTGCCGGTTCTACTTCTTGGAAAAAAGCAGAAAACTCAGGTCTTAAAGTATCTGAAGTTCCTGCTGCTGTTGCTCAAGCTGATGTCGTGATGATCTTGACGCCAGATGAGTTTCAATCTCAGCTTTATCGTGATGTGATCGAACCAAACATCAAGCAAGGTGCAACTTTAGCCTTTGCACATGGTTTCTCAATTTTGTATAACCAAGTTGTACCGCGCGCTGACTTAGACGTTATTATGGTTGCGCCAAAAGCACCAGGTCATACTGTACGTTCTGAATATCAACGTGGTTCAGGTGTTCCTGACTTAATCGCTATTCATCAAGATGCCTCTGGTAATGCACGTAACGTTGCTCTTTCTTATGCTTCAGGCGTAGGTGGTGGTCGTACTGGTATTATTGAAACTTCATTCCGTGAAGAAACAGAAACTGATTTGTTCGGTGAACAAGCGGTGCTTTGTGGTGGTGCGGTTGAATTGGTAAAAATGGGCTTCGAAACTTTGGTTGAAGCAGGTTACGCACCAGAAATGGCATATTTTGAATGTCTACACGAACTTAAATTGATCGTCGATTTAATGTTTGAAGGCGGCATCGCGGATATGAACTATTCAGTATCGAATAATGCTGAATATGGCGAATACGTAACCGGTACTGAAGTTATTAACGAACAGTCTCGTGAAGCAATGCGTAATGCATTAAAACGTATTCAATCAGGTGAATATGCGAAAATGTTCATCCAAGAAGGTGCGCTGAACTATCCATCAATGACAGCACGTCGTCGTCAAAATGCAGAGCATGGTATCGAAGTAACCGGTAACAAGTTACGTGCGATGATGCCTTGGATTCAAGCGAATAAAATCGTCGATAAAGACAAAAACTAAGTTTTTACTTTTTATGATTTAAAAAAGCCGCTCATTTGAGCGGTTTTTTTGTGATACATTACGCATAATCATCTATATTGTTGAGTATATCAGCATGACACCTAAATTATTGCTCGCTGTAACGCTGTTGGCTTTACCTGCGTTGAGTCGTGCAGAAACAGCAAATACTCAACAATTAAAGCCACTTAGCGATGTGCGCATTTCTATGCAACGTATGCTGCGTTCAAGTGAAGGGCGCTATTTTTTAAGCTTGTATGCGGGTGTTTGGAATCCACATGCCAGTTTATATGATCGGGTGGAGCAATCCGAAACCAAATTAAAAGGCCGACAAAAAGCAGATCAGCTGACTTTAAAATCTGTGGATGCTGATGGTGTTGAAAATGGGCAATATCAGCTCACAGGAACGCTCAATTCAAATACAGGGCAGCTTAAAGCCTTGCTTTTAGCAGCTAATCGGCCTGTGCAGCAATCGGTTGAGTTTGAGCCGGCCATTAAAGTCTCCAATAAACCTAATTTTATTTTTAAATTTTATGGCGCAGAAAAAATCAATCAGCCGGATAGTGCGGCATTGAAAAAAATCGATATTATCAATAAAGACAATAATACAGTAACGCAAAGTTTGGTTGGTTTTAACGCATTTGCAAAAAGTATTGGTTATATGGATATTAATTTTGATGGCTATTATGACATTATTTTGTCCGATATTTCACAAGCGCGAACAATTAAGGATAAGCGTTATATTTACTGGATATATAATCCGAAAACACAATATTTTCAACGCTCTCCTCAACTTGAAAATATCGTAGGTTTTCCTAATCTACACGGAGAAAAACAACAGATTGATTTTGGTAATGGACAGTTATATCAAGTTGAAAATGGATTGTTAAACCGAATGAATTAAGCATAGGCTGGCTATTAAAAATAAGATTACGGGTTGTATTCACTACAAAACAGCCCGCCCAATAAAAAAGTAACCTGTATATAATTATCATTATATATCTGCATAAAAGCGTGGATAAAAATAATAAAAATAACGGATTAAAAAATATACAAAGACATTTTTAGCTCAATGTAGCTGGTTTAAAAATGCAAATAAACTGTTCCAGTGGACTGCTGTTGCATCTTTATAGCTATCATTTCATACCTAATTATCACGCTAGTCTTGTAACTTAAGATCCCTTAGTGCTTTTGTATTTATCCTAAGCTTTATTTATCTATAAGCACTATCTGGTATAGAGCATGATATTTCATCATCTTAATATTTATCCTCTATAAATGGTTTTATAGTTTAATTGAAAAAGACTGCAAAAAAGAAAACCTCGTCACATTTTTAGTTAAAATCATACAATAAATTGCATTTTTTGTAATATTGATGGTGTTGAATGTTACTATGTGTAAGTGATGTTTTTTATATAAAATATATATAAATCAATGTTTTATTTTATTTTAAGTTGAATTTTGAAATTAAGCACGTGCTTTGTTAGATGAATAGATTAAAAAATACTGTTAATACGATTCGATAAGAATTAAAAATCATCATAATAATGAGTATCTTGTTGTGTTTGTAAGTAAATGTTCGTAGAGAGTAAAAGTCTTGTGAATAATACTGCTTTTGTGCGTTTTGTGAACAATGGTAATAACATAGCCATACGTTCAGCTAACCTTACTTATAATAAATAAAGTTACTAACGTGATTGTGAATAAAATCATTACATATGCATATTCTTTTAAAAAAGAAATGGAGAAATAATATGAATAAAATGACACAAGCTGCATTGGCGGCATTAGTATTAGGTGCAACCTCAACGGCAGTTTTTGCAGCTGACGATGCTAAAGGCGTTGACGATAGATGGTCGGGCTGTCAAGAAATGGGGTGTAGTAAAGATATTCCAATTGAACTGACTGTTGCAAAAAAATGTGTGATTTCAGATCCTAAAGGACTTGTACTGAACACAAATGCAACCAATACAACTACAAGTTACACCATCACCACTAATACACCTTATGTATTAAACCTAACCACTGGTAATGCAAATACTAGTAATAGTACATATGTAAAAAATGCAGCTGGGCTTCAAATTCCGACTGTTTATACCACAACTAAAACCAGCGGTAGTGCAGGTCCAGGTACTCCAACTTGGGGCAACAATAACTATAACGGCTTAAGTGCTGATGTGTTTAGTGTTGCTGCAAAAACAGTATCAGCAGTATCAGCTACACAGGCTGCAGGTGTCTATAAAGATACTTATAAAATCCGTGTATATTACTAATTTTATGAATAACCTAGCTTGATATTATCATCAAGTTAGGTTTTTATTTTATTAAAAAATGAAGAGTTATATCATGAAAAAAATAATATTTATCTTCATAACATCTACTTTACTGTGTATAGAGGCATTTGCAGGGGTTTCAGTAATGCCCGTTCAGCTTTTTATTGTTAATCCAGAAAAGCAGAAATCAACCACACTTACTTTAGAGTCGGTAGATGAAAGTGAAAAAAGGATATTTGAAGTTAAAGCATTTAAATGGACTCAAGATGAAAGGGGAGAAAATATACTTGAGCCTGATAATAATATAATGGTTAATCCTAAGAACTTTATTTTACAACCTAATAAAAAACAGACAATACGTGTCGGTTTTATTCAACCACCTTCTGCTCTTTTAGCGAATAAACAAGAAGAAGCGTGGAGAATTATTGTTGATGAAATACCACCCGTCATTAAAGAGTCTTCAGTAAGATTTTTAGTTAATTTAAATTTGCCTTTATTTTTGGGTAAACAAGATGATCTTAAATTAAAATTTGACTTAAAAGACAATAAATTGATTGTACAGAATAATGCAAACTCGCATTTACAGATTCTAAATTTAAAGATTGTAGATGCAAATAAAAAAGAAGTATTTAAAAGTGACACTATGAGTTACTTACTTGCGAAGAAAAATCAAATATATGATTTAGATAATCTTAAACTCACCAATTCGAAAAATTATTATGT
>NZ_JAFYUW010000028.1:0-2759 GCF_017549435.1 Brochothrix sp. | reverse complement strand
TTGCGTTTGCATCAGGTGGCGTGCCATCAAATGATGCACGTATGGGAGATGTTCAATCAGGTTCTGCTGCAGCAACTGCAGGCATCAAAGAAAATGATTTAATCAAGGAAATTGATGGTGAAAAAATTGCAACCTGGACAGATATGACAACAATTGTTCGTGCAAATCCCGATAAAAAACTTAATTTTGCAATTGAACGTAATGGCGAAATCGAAAAAATAGTTGTTACACCAAAAAAAGTAACACAAGGTGAAGAAAAAGTTGGCCAAATCGGTGTTATGGCACCTAAGGATAGTTCTATTGGAGTAAAATTATCTTACGGTGTGGATCAAACTGTTTTCTGGTTTAAACAAATTTTTGTATCTTTAGGTAATTTAATTACTGGAGGATTTTCATTGGATAAACTAGGCGGACCTGTTTATATTTACCAAAGTACAGCAGCAGTTGTAAATAACGGCGCAATTATGTTATTACAATGGGGTGCGGTATTAAGTATCAATCTAGGAATTATTAACCTTCTTCCAATACCAGCATTAGATGGGGGACGTTTGCTCTTCTTAATTGTCGAGGCTATTCGTCGTAAACCATTAGATTCTAAAAAAGAAGGTATGGTGACCGTTATCGGTTTTGCTCTATTAATGTTATTGATGGTCTTAGTGACCTGGAATGACATTACCCGTTTCTTTTTCAAATAAAAAACTTAAGGAGAATCACATATGAAACAATCTAAAATTTTCATCCCAACACTAAAAGAAGTGCCAAGTGATGCTGAAATTAAAAGTCATCAATTCCTAATCCGTGCGGGTTATGTGCGTCAAAGCGCACGAGGTATTTATTCATATTTACCATTGGCTCAAACAGTTAAAAATAAAATCGAAGCGATTGTACGCGAAGAATTAGCAGAAATTGGTGCAACTGAGATTTTAATGCCAGTATTACAACCAGCAGAAATTTGGAAAGAGTCAGGCCGTTGGGATAAATACGGTGCTGATTTAATGACAATGAAAGACCGTCATAATCGTGATTTTGCCTTAGGACCTACACATGAAGAGATGGTAACTGATTTATTACGTGATGATATTAACTCGTATAAAAAATTACCATTAACTGTTTTCCAAATCCAAACTAAATTCCGTGATGAACGTCGCCCACGCTTCGGTTTATTACGCGGCCGTGAATTTTTAATGAAAGATGCTTATTCTTTCCATGCTGAGACAGAATCATTAGATACAACTTTTGATGATATGGCAACAGCTTATGGTCGTATTTTGGACCGTTGTGGCTTAGAATGGCGTTCTGTAATTGCTGATTCAGGTGCAATTGGTGGTACTGGTTCACGTGAATTCCAAGTTATTGCTGATGTTGGTGAAGATACTATAGTTTATGATAAAAACAGTGATTATGCTGCTAACGTTGAAATGGCAGAAGTTTACTACAAAGCTAACCCTTCAACTGAAGAAAAATTAGCGAAAGAAAAAGTAGCCACACCGGGAATGACTTCAATTGTTGATCTTGTGGAAGGTTTATCTATTCCAATTGAAAAAACAATCAAATCATTACTCGTACAAGCAGACGAAGAAATCGTTATGGTGTTATTACGTGGCGACCATGAGTTCAACGATGTGAAATTGAAAAACTTATTGGATCTTACTGTTATTGAAATGGCATCTGAAACAGCTGCATTAGAAGTAATGGGCGCTGAATACGGTTCACTAGGGCCTGTAAATGTACCAGCTGATATGAAAATTTATGCAGATTCTGCCGTTCAAGATATCGTTAATGCTTCAGTAGGAGCTAATGAAACAGGTTACCACTTTATTAATGTCAATCATGGCACTGATTTTAATGTTGAAACATTTGCTGATTTACGAATGGTACAAGAAGGTGACCTTACTCCAGATGGCGTTGGCACACTAAGTTTCGCTAAAGGAATTGAAGTTGGACATATCTTTAAATTAGGATCACTTTATTCAGAAGCAATGAAAGCAACCTACCTTGATGAAAATGGACGTCAACAACCATTTATCATGGGCTGTTATGGTTTAGGAATTTCACGTCTATTAGCAGCAATCATTGAGCAAACTGCCGATGATAAAGGACTCGTTTGGAACAAATTGTTAGCACCCTACCATGTGCATTTAATCCCAATTAAACCTGCAGACGAGGACCAAGCAGCTTTAACAACTGAAATTGAAAAATTATTAGCTGAAAACAACCTGACATCATTAATTGACGATCGTAAAGAACGCCCAGGCGTTAAATTTGCTGATAGTGAATTAATAGGATTACCAGTACGTATTACAGTAGGTAAACGTGCAGCAGAAGGTATCGTTGAAGTTAAAGTACGTGCAACAGGCGAAAATTTTGAAGTTGAAATAGCTGATTTATTAGCTAAAATCAATGAGATATTAAACTAATCACACGATTACCTATATTATGAAAGTAAAGAGTGTCTGAGAGCGTATCTCAGACACTCTTTTTACTACTATCGTAGCGAATTCATTCGCTTTACGAGAGTAGTATGGGTGCTGACATTGTTGCGAAGACATGAGCTTACAAAGACAGTATGGGACGGAGCGACAGTGAGTACCACTCCTTCAAGCAGTTGAGTACGAATCCTTTGATACTGTCGTAGCGAAATCATTCACTTTACGAGAGTAGTATGGGTGCTGACATTGTAGCGAATTTATTCGCTTTACGAAACAGTTTGGGACGGAGCGACAGTGAGTACCAAACCTTCAAGAAAGCGAGTACCACTC
>NZ_JAFYUW010000027.1:0-9946 GCF_017549435.1 Brochothrix sp. | reverse complement strand
TCTCTTAGGTTCTAAGTTAAAGGCTGATCTCCCCCAAACAAAATTAAAATGACACATATATTGATTCTTCATCCCAGTTGTTTTTTCCCAATGCTTACTGTTTTTATATTTATTATACACCTTATTCCAAGAATCTCTTGCAACCGCATTGGACAATACTACAAATGGTAAAGAAAAAGAAAACGCGCCTGATGCTCTTAATTTTGCTTTAGGAACCAATGAAAGACTTCTATTATATTTACCTTTACCTCGAACTATCCACTTACCGCTAGAAAAATATGTTGTAAATGTTGTTGGATCTGCGACGACTGGATAAACAACTTCATCCGTTACTTTAATAACTTGTTTAACTGTATTAATAAGGAATGGTACTCATTTTCTCAGGAAAACTCCGTCCCATATTACCTCCATAAGCGAATGAATTCGCAACGGTGTCAACAAACATCCTTACCATTAGCATCTTTAGCCCAAGGAATATCTAAAGCCGCTAATGTTTCACCCGCTTTATCGTAAATCAGAATCGAACCATCTGTTTTACCTTCTCCATCTTTAGACAACTCAGGGTGCGATATATTATCTGCATCATATTTAACTTCAAAGGTATTGGGTGCCTCTTTATTTTCCATCACATAGGTGTGCCTTAGGCCTCCATCGAACGCATCTATACCTAAACTCGTGTTTTTTGTTTCATAAACAACGGTATCCTCGGCTGAAATCGTCTCATTTTGCTTTTCGTCAAGATTCACCTGCATACTGAGTGATTGACCTTCTTCATTATCACTTAAGATAGCGGGTTCTTCCATATCTTTAGGTATCGTTACTTGCGATTCATCTGTTTCAGCAATAAATCGTTCGTTTTTTTCTTCAATTGCTACATTTACCAATGGTTGGGGTGATAGCTCATCGACTATCCCCTTTTCAAACAACACTGTTCCGTCTTCGCTTGCCTGTACCTCACTATTCATCATAACAACATTCGTCAAGATTAAAGTGGTACATAATAAAGTAATCACTATTTTTTTCATTTTTCTCCCCCTTTTTCTACTACTATTATTTATTCAATAGCGTAAGTATTATTCCAAAAACACTTACGACAATATTATAGCTTTTTTATAAGCTTAAAATTGTTTTAAAAAGGGATTTCTGACCTTAAAATACAAATAAAAAAAAGCAGCAAACCACGATACGATGGATTACTACTTTTCTTCAGTCTGACAGCCCTAAAAGATAGCCGCATAAATAACTAATTCTACTGATTTTCGAATAAAAACACTATCCTGACAAAGAATGTCAAAATAGTGTTTTCTCACATTTAATCCGTTCTGAACGGGTTTAACGTTATTTTCATTAATTATTTGCAGTTTCTGCTACACGTTCTTCCAATTCTTCAAGGTATTTCAACACGAATTGTCCAGCAATTCCGCCATCGGCTGCTGCAGTAACAATTTGACGTAAGTTTGTATCACGTGCGTCACCGGCTGCAAAGATACCTGGAATTTCTGTTTCCATGTTTGCATTTGTTTTAATGTAACCTTCTTCATTTAAGATACCTAAATCTTTAAATGGTTCTGTTAACGGGATAATCCCAACATAAACGAATACACCTGAAGCATTTATTTCTTGAGTGGTGTCATCTGTCGTACTTTCAAGAACAACTGATGATACTTTTTTATCATCACCTTTGATTTCTTTAATCGTATGATTCCATACGAAATCTACTTTTTCGTTATCAAAGGCACGTTTTTGAATAAGTGGTGATGCGCGCAATTTATCACGACGATGGACGATTGTTACTTTGCTTGCGAAACGCGTTAAGTAAGTTCCTTCTTCGACAGCAGAGTCTCCACCACCGACAACAATCAATTCTTGATCTTTGAAAAAGGCACCATCACATACTGCACAATATGATACACCACGTCCACTATAATCATCTTCACCTGCAACATCAGCTTTACGGTGTTCTGCACCTGTTGCAATAATAACAGCACGTGCTTTAAATGATTTTTTACCTGCTGTTACAATTTTATAAGTATCGTGATCTTCGATACCTTTAATATCGCCATAGGCATATTCAGCACCAAATTGTTTAGCACCATCCATCATTTTTGTTGATAAATCTGGCCCAGTAATATTACCAAAACCAGGATAGTTTTCAACTTCTGCAGTGTTAACCATTTGACCGCCTGGCACACCACGTTCAATCATTAATGTACTTAATTCTGAACGAGAAGCATAAAGTGCCGCAGCCATTCCCGCTGGTCCTGCACCAATAATAATAACATCATATACTTTTTCTTCGGTTGACATAGTCATCCTCCTCTTAAACTTCATATCTCTATACTAATTATTTCTAGTGGATGAGTCTATTTATATGCTTGTATTTTCTTTATATATTTATTTAACTGCCCTTGCGTAACACCAAAACGTTTTATCAGTGTTCTTTTGGTTAATTTATCTGCCATCTTTTGCTGATTTTCATGAAGTAATGCCGCAACTAAAGCTTCTTGGTCTTCTTCCTGACAGATAATACCTTTTTCTGTTTGCTCAGTTGTAAATCTGAACAAAAGCTTATAGACATCAATTGTTTCACGTGTAACTTTACAACCTTCTGCACTCAAAGCTAAAGCAACTTGTTTGGTGAAACCACCATTTTTATAAGCCAATGTTTGCTTTGAATTAGTTATTATAGAAGCATCTGCATAAAAGCCTTTTTCCATTTCCGTGAAAAAGCCAGGTGTAAAATGATACGAAAACAATAAAGCTTCCACTTTGTTTTTCGTCAAATGAACCAGCATCAACGCCATTAAACGGTCTGCTTGTTCTGTGCTGTTCAGCAGTGAAAACATTAGTTGAGCATCCGCCTCAATTATATTGTCATCACTCATTTCACGCCAAATATTAGCATAGGGTTCGGTCGTATCATAGTTACCGAATTGTTGCCAATAATAATCTGCCAACGCTTGATTTCCAGAATAAAAAGCTGCTTTAGAAGCATAAAAATAAAATTTGCGATGTGCACCAATATTTTCATTTAATTTTGTGAAAATAGCTAGAGCACCCTCATAATCTTTCGCCAACGTTTTAACAATCGCATATTGCAACTGCTCATGGCTTGTAAATGGATAAATTGCTTCCAACTGTGTCACGTAACTTTGAAACAACTGCCAATCACCGCTGTAATACGCTGAAATTGCCCGATGACATCGTGCTAAATAATGACCTTCGTATGCTGTTTCAACACCAGCAATCAGTGCCTCTGCTTCGGATTTTCGATTGTTCCGATAATATAATACACTTAATTCTAGTGCATATATCGGCAAGGTTTCTGTCAACATTGCCGTTTCCAAGTAACGGACGGCTTTATCCACATAACCTTCTTTCACATAACTTTCGACTTGATCTACAACTGCTTGTTGTTGTCTCTCCAACGGCGTGCTCTCTCTAACGAGTGGTTTAACTGCTTCATCTTGTTGCTCCGCTTCAAACCGTTCCTCTAAAACCGCAACTAATTCTCGGGCAGGCCCTGCATATTCACCACGTGGCTTCTCTTGAAGATAACGTCTTGAATAGTAGATTGCCTGTTTGAAATTTGCCAAATAGGCATAGTTATTCGCCATAAAATAATAAAAATAAGGTTTATACTCTATTTTTAATGCGTCACTTAGTAGCTCGTTTGATTTTTCACATTCACCATTTTCAGTGTAACAGATTGCAAGTTGGCAGATGATCAACGTGTTTTTAGGGGCTAACCCTGCTGCACGCGTTAAATATTTAATCGCTGCCGGCAAGTCACTCTGTTCAAAAGCTTTCGTACCTTTAGCAAAATAAAATTCGGGCGTAGGATTTAAAAAATGTATTCGCGTTGAATCTGATTCAGGCATATCTGCACTCCTTTCACTTCTCTTATTTCCGTATGTAAGTATATCATATTTTACCCTCTGCAACAGACGAACAAACGCCAATAAAAAGATAAAACAGGGAACCTACTACAGCAGAGCTATATACCTGTTATTAATTTTAGACTCTTTATTTTTTATAGGTAATATTTAAAAATTTGACTTGTATATAATCAGACAATCCTTGTGCACCATTTTCTCTACCGAAACCAGAATGTTTCACGCCACCAAACGGTGTTTGTGGATATGAGATATTGATTGAATTGACACCAACCATACCATATTGTAAACGGCGTCCAACTTCAGCGATACGACCAATATCATTCGTATAGAAGTAACTTGCTAAACCGTACAGTGTATCGTTAGCCGCTTCAATCACTTCATCATCTTCATTAAATGTAATAATCGGTAATACCGGGCCAAAGGTTTCTTCATAGAAAATAGCCATTTCCTTTGTAATACCTGTTATCACAGTTGGTTTGTAAAAATAACCATCGTCAAACTCAGCACCGGTTAAACGTTCACCACCGCTAAGAATTTTTGCACCTTTTCCTTTAGCATCATCAAGTTGCTTATCAATTTTTTCAATCGCATCTTCACGAATAAGTGGACCTGCGCTGGCATTTTCATCTAAACCGTTAGCGATTTTAACTTGCTCTACTGCAGACACTAATTTTTCAGTGAATGTCGCTTGAATTGATTCATGAACAAAAATACGATTTGGGGATGTGCATACCTGACCGTTATTTCTAAACTTAGCCGCTACTAAATCAGCGACTACTTTATCCACATTTGCATCTTCGAATACGATAAACGGCGCATGACCACCCAGTTCCAATGATAGTTTTTTAACCGTATCTGCTGATTGCGCAAATAACATTTTACCCACTGCAGTCGAACCAGTAAACGTTAATTTACGCACACGATTGTCTGCGGTTAATACACCACCAATTGCTTTTGCATCACCTGTTACAATGTTTACAACACCCGCAGGCAATCCAATTTTATCAAACAACGCCATTAATGCAAGCGCTGATAACGGTGTTTCTGGCGATGGTTTTAGTACCACTGTATTCCCTACAGCAATTGCAGGTGCCATTTTACGTGTAATCATTGCCGATGGGAAATTCCATGGCGTAATTGCTGCGACGACACCCAAAGGTTCATGTTGCACAAGTAAGAGTTCTCCAGTTGGCCCTGGAATTGTTTCACCTTTCAAACGTTTCACTTCTTCTGCGTTCCAATCCAGACAAGCGGCACCAGATAAAATTTCCGCTTCGGCTTGATTTAATGGTTTCCCTTGTTCAATGGTCATCACGACCGCTAAATCTTTTGCTGCACCACGAATTGCGTCAGCCATTTTATGTAACCACGCGCCACGTTCATCGGCTGTTAAACCAGACCATTTCGGAAAGGCCTTTTCAGCTGCTGTAATCGCTTGTTCGGTTTCTTTTTCACCCGCATTTGCTACATGAGCAATCACTTGCCCTGTTGCTGGGTTAATTACTTCTGTCTGTTTTCCACCATCAGCTTCTTGCCATTGGCCATTAATAAATAACCCTTTCGGGACTTCCTCTATCAGCGTTTCGATTTTAGTTTTATCCATTAAAAACACCCTCCTCTGATTGATGATTCACTCTAATTGTAACACTTTGAACAAAACAACTAAATGAATCCAACCTATAGAAACCACCCTACAATTAAAAAAAAGCCCACAGAATATCTCTGGGGCTTGAGCTGAAAATAATTCTATGATCGTTCATCAGAAAAGCTTCATCTTATTATCCGCCTATAAAAATCAACGGTTGATAAATAGAAAGCACGTCTGTCTAAAGATAATTTTCAGTACAGTTGTAAAGAAAATAGTGGTATTAACGTTCAGCATCTTTGTAGTAAGGCAAGTTTTTGTTCGTCAAACGACGATACACCCATAAACCAATGCCACCAAGTACTAATAACAACGCTAATACTTGCGATACACGTAAATCTGCTCCAAAAATATCGAGCATTAAACTATCTGTTCGCATTCCTTCGATAAAGAAACGTCCAAATGAGTACCAAATCACATAACTAATAAATACTTCACCGCTTTTGAGTGGTAACAAGCGACGGATAACCAACAAGACGATAAAACCGACAATGCTCCAAAGTGATTCATAAAGGAAAGTTGGGTGGTGATAAACGCCCTCAATGTTCATTTGGTTAATTATAAACGTTGGCAAGTGTAGACCTTCTAAATAAGTACGCGATACGGCTTCTCCATATGCCTCTTGATTCATAAAGTTTCCCCAACGACCGATTGCCTGGGCAATAATCAGGGATGGCGCTGCAATATCAACAATTTGCCAAAAAGAAATTTTCTTAATACGCGTAAAGATAATAGCAGTCACAACAGCTCCGATTAAAGCGCCGTATATAGCGATACCGCCTTCCCAAATCTTGATGATATCGCCTGGATGTTGACTGTAGTATGACCATTCAAAGGCCACGTAATATATACGAGCCGATATAATTGCCAGCGGGATTGCCCAAATAAGTAAATCAATAAATTTTTCATGATCAAAATTTTGTCTTTTAGCTTCAGGAATCGTTAATAAAAAAGCAATGACTACTGCTGATGCAATAATAATGCCGTACCAATGAATAGCTAATCCACCAATTTGTAATGCAATTGGATTAAGTGGTTCTGTCATAATTTCACCTCGTTAGTGTTTAACTGATTATTAGTTATTGTTATTTTTACTTTGGATTTCTTGTGTTAGACTATCTGTAAATTTACGCGCCGCATTATTTCCCAGTTGTTTCAAACGGAAATTCATACAGGCAACTTCGATGATGACAGCAAGGTTTCGTCCTGGACGTACAGGCACTGTAATTTTAGGAACTTGAACATCGCAAATCCCCGTCGTATGTTCTTCTAAGCCCACACGATCGTATTGTTTTTGTGCATCCCATAATTCTAATTCAATCACCAATGAGATTTTTTTATCTGGTCGTACTGAACCTGCACCAAACAGATCCATCACATTGATGATACCTAAACCACGAATTTCCAAAAGATGTTCAATCAACTTAGGTGAACGTCCAATTAAAGTAATGCCATCAAGTTGACGGATTTCAACTGAATCATCAGCCACCAAACGATGACCTCTCTGAACCAATTCCAATGCCGTTTCACTTTTGCCTACACCAGAGTTCCCACGAATGAGAACACCCACACCATAAATATCAACAAGTACACCATGCATTGTCGATATAGGTGCCAACTCAGTTTCTAAAAAGTTCGTAATATACACTGATAAACGCGTTGTTTTCAGTTTTGAACTTAAAACGGGAATACCACGTTCATTGGCAATATCTACTAATTCTTGTGGCGCCGGTAAGCTACGCGCAATGACAAACGCGGGAGTGCGCGGCGTACATAATTTATCAAATAGCACTGTTTTTTCAGCGCTTGTCAAATTTTCTAAATAGGATGTTTCAGCCATCCCAAATAATTGAATACGGTCTTCTGGGTAGTAGTTCATAAAACCTGATAATTCAAGGCCTGGACGTGATAAATCACTGACTTGCACCTCATGATTTAATCCTTTTTCTCCTGCTAATAATTTAAAATCCATGTTTTCATATAAGGCTTCTACAGTTACACTTGGTTCTACCATAATTTACGGCTCAACGATACTTCGTTGAAACCTGTCACCTCTTTCGCTCTTTTTCTCTAGTTTACCATTTGTTGAGCTTTCTGACTAATGACAGCGTTACATTAATAGCAAAAAAAGCAGTGGACCGCTTATGCGATTCACTGCTTCAGACTGAAGACAAACACTCATTTAGGTCGTTACACCTTGCTTATAGTGCCTGCTTACTAATCTTGCAGAAGTCTGCTTACTGTTAAACTTCTTTTCTAAACGCCGAACTGATTGCCATATTTACAATTGTCATCGCAATTGCGATTAGAAGAGCGATCCCAAAGGTATCGATATGGAAAGCACTGCTACCTACGATTTTTGATGTCAATTGTAATAAAAACGCATTAATAACAAAGGTGAAAAAACCGAGTGTTAAAAAGTTAATTGGCAGTGTTAGTATAATTAAAATTGGTTTTAGTAATATATTTAGCACTGCTAGAACAAAGCTTGCACCAAGTGCAACCCATATCGATGCCACATGGAAACTTTGAGTGAATCCTGCAATGGCGATAAACACGATGGCATTAATAACAATCCCACTTAACCATTTCATATTGCTCACTCCTTTTTATCTTTTACCATGATTTATTGGCTTCGTCTTCTGTACTTGAACGATATGTATTGCCTGCCGTTTCATCAGGTAATACAAAGTATAACACAATGTAGATAAGTAATAATGTTCCAAAGCTAAACAAGGCGCCAATAGCAAAGATTAGACGTACAATCGTTGCATCAATATTAAAATAAGCTGCTAAGCCACCACATACACCTGCTAGTTTACGATCACTACGTGATTTAGTTAATTTTTTACTCATATTTGCCACTCTCCTATATTCTATATTCTTCTATTTGAACATTACCGGCTGAACTATCACACACCAGTGTAATGTTACCTGGTGATACAGGCATTTTACTAAAGATGGTATGTTTTTTCACTTTATCTTTCTCGTCTTGTAAAATATCAAAATCCGAGAGATTTAATTGAATCTTACCAAAGTTCGAACGGATATCGCCATCAATACCGATGTCATTAGGTACGGCAACTTTAATTGTACCTGCCGTTGTGCGGATCTTCGCTTCTTCTGTATCAATACCTTCAATGCGGGCATTAATCAAACCGTTTTTAGTTTGTAATTCAACTTGTTTAGAATCACCTGTGTAATGAATCGGCCCATTAACAGTAGTCATTTCAATTTGACGCAATGTTGCTTTATCAATGCGTAATTCACCATTAACTGATTGAATTTCTGCATCTGTCGCATCCAATTTACCTATAATAATGTTGCCGTTCGTTGATTTTGCTAATAAATCATTACAGCTAAGTTCACTAATAGAAATATTACCATTCAAGCTTTTAACTGAAATCAAATCATATTTACCCGCTGGTAATTGTAAAACAACATCCACACGGATCCCTTTCGAAGGTGATTTAAACACAAAATTATCGTCATCATTTTGTAAACTTGTTTGTTTGAAAAAGTAACTTTCCATATCTTCTTGTTTAATTGGTTTATAGTTTTGCGCTTTGACAAAAAGATGGATGTCTTCATTATCACTTTCAACAACCTCAACATGCCCATTAAAAACATCGAGTGTAATATTAGAAGCAGTTGGTTTGTTATATACAAAATGACGTTCTAAGCGAGCTGGTTTCAGAAAAGGTACCGCCACTTCTTTCAATTGTTTGAATGCATCATTCATGAAACTACCAATTTGGTCACCCATACGATTCCAGTCAGTACCTTCGGACGTTTCTTTTGTAGATTGTTCTTTATGTTGCTCCCATTCATTGGAATCATTACGTTTGTATTGTGATTGAGCTTTTCCATTTTGCGGTTCCGTACGCTTATTTTGCTCTTGGTTTTGTGAATCTGTACGGTTCACTTTTTCTTCAGCAACAGTTGCGCCCTCTTTTTTAGCCATATTCTCTAATAAAACAAGCGCTTCTTCTGTCGTAATTACACCTTGTTTCACAAATTCTAAAATTCGTTTTCTTTCATTCTCCATTATAATCGCCCCTGTCTGCCTCTATTTATTATGAGAGGTCTTCTCTCTTATAACTCTATTATCAAGCACAACAGCTTTTTTGTCATAGGACCTAAGGTTGATTTTCGTATCGGACTTGCTACTGTCATTGTTGCGAAGACATGAGCTTACAATGACAGTATGGGACGGAAATTGCGCCAGCAATTGAGTACCAATCCTTTGCTGACGTTGTTGCGAAGACATGAGCTTACAATGACAGTATGGGACGGAAATTGTGCCAGCAATTGAGTACCAATCCTTTGCTGACATTGTTGCGAAGACATGAGCTTACAATGACAGTATGGGACGGAGATTGCGTAAGCAATTGAGTACCAC